>NZ_JAYMSC010000015.1:0-218377 GCF_038900775.1 Paraburkholderia sp. JHI869 | reverse complement strand
ATGCAACATAACGCCACAAAATACAACTCGAATTGCCACAAATCCGCCACGATGCCTCCGGATCTTTGTGGTATTTTGTGGCTTGAGCCTTGCGACGCCGCATGCAATTCGTTGGATCGTCCAGTTCACGGGCACCGCCGCGCTTTCCTTTCCGAAAAAGGCAACACCATGCCAGATGACCGCGCCGCCCCACCCCTCGCTCCACCCGCTTCACTGAACCGCCGTCTCGCAATCGGACGCACCGATTACATCCTGCAAAGCCTCGACGCAAGCGGCTCGGTGAGCGTCGCCGACATGAGCATGACGCTAGGCGTCTCGCGCGAAACGATCCGCCGTGACCTGAAAGCACTCGCAGAACAGGGCCGCGTGAGTCTGGTACATGGCGGCGCCGCGAAGCGCGCGGCTGCCGAACCGTCGCTTGCCACACGCGAAGCGGCGAACGCCGCGGGCAAGGCGGCTATCGGCGCGGCGGCGGCGCAGCTCGTCGCCGACGGCATGGTCGTGCTGATCGACTCGGGCTCCACCACGCTGAGCCTCGCCGCTGCGCTCACGAACCACAGCGACCTCACCGTCATCACCAACAGCCTGCCAATCGGGCTGCTCCTGTGCCGCGCGCCTGGCGTGAAAGTGATCGTGCTCGGCGGCGACATCGAACCGAACGACGAAGCGGCATTCGGCATCGAGACGATGACCGCGCTCGCCCACTATCGCGTGGACCTCGTTTTTCTCGGCGTGAGCGGTATCTCGCCCGAAGGCGAACTCACCGACTACTCGCGCCTCGCCGCCGAGCAGCGGCATCTGATGATGAATGCCGGCAAAGAGGTGTATGTCCTTGTCGACCACACCAAGTTCGAACACGGCACGCCCGTGCGCATCACGCCTGTGCCGCACATCGCAGGCGTCGTCGTCGACGCGCCGCCGCCCGCGCGTATCGCTCGCGCGTTCGAGCAACAGCAGTGGCGCGTGATCGTCGCTAACGCCCACGCTTGAGCGTCACGCGCGGGCTTTTGCCCGCGCCTTCCCAGGTCATTCCCCTACTCGCACGCAGCGCCAGGCCGCGCAGCCGCCTGCCACGGCACATCTGACGCAAAGCGGCCAGCGCCTTAAGCGTATCCCCTGGTAATGTGGCAAATAGTGGCGTATTGACTGTTTTTGTTGCACGTCCTAAAGTGGGTTCAACACGCAACAACACGCAGCCACGCAGTCAGAACAGACCCTCACGGAGACACCCATGACGGCATCTTCCACGGCTTCCTCCCCTGCAGTTTCAGAAACCGGCGACCCGCTCCTCCTCACGCCCGGTCCACTCACGACTTCGCGCACCGTCAAAGCCGCAATGGTTCACGACTGGGGATCGCGCGACGCGAACTTCATCGAAATCAATCGCTCAGTTCTCACGCGACTCGTCAGGATTGCGAATGGATCGAATGACTGGGTGACGGTGCCGATGCAAGGCTCGGGCACATTCGCCGTCGAGGCGATGCTCACCACCTTCGTACCCGCCGATGGTGAAGTGCTGGTGCTGATCAACGGCGCCTATGGCAAGCGGGCGAAGCGCATTCTCGACATCGCCGGGCGCAAAACCTTGGTGCACGAAACCGCCGAAGACACGCCGCCGGACCTCGCCGCGGTCGAGGCGCTGCTGGCGAGCAACCCGTCTATCACGCACGTGTTCACCGTGCACTGCGAGACCACCTCGGGCATCCTCAACCCGATTGCGCAGATCGGCGCGCTCGCGGCCAGATACGGCAAGGGCTATCTCGTCGATTCGATGAGCGCCTTCGGCGCGTTGCCGATCGACGTGCAAGCCATGCACATCGACGCGGTCGCCGCATCGTCCAACAAGTGCATCGAAGGCGTACCGGGCTTAGGCTTCGTGATCTGCCGGCGCGAGGCGCTCAAAGGCACCCAGGGCAACGCCACGACGCTCGTGCTCGACCTGCACGACCAGTGGCTCAACATGGAGAAGACGAGCCAGTACCGCTTCACGCCGCCCACGCACGTGATCGTGGCATTTCACCAGGCGCTCAACGAATTCGATGCCGAAGGCGGCGTAGCCGGTCGCGGGGGACGCTATCGCCACAACTGCCGCATCCTGCTCGAAGGCATGCGCGCGCTCGGCTTCAAGCCGCTGCTTGCGGACGCGCTTCAGGCGCCGATCATCGTCACCTTCCACATGCCTGAGGACCCGCGCTTCGTATTTGCCGAGTTTTACGAGAGTTTGAAGGTACGCGGCTTCGTGATCTATCCCGGCAAGCTCACCGTGGCCGACTCGTTCCGCATCGGCTGCATTGGCCGCATCGGCGAAAAGGAAATGCGCGCCGCGCTCACCGCGATCGGCGAAGTCCTTGAAGACATGGGAATGGCCGGCGTGGGTGCACACGGCCAGATCGAGAAGACTGCCTGAACGGAGACGCAATGAGCACGCTCAATGACACCGTAGTGGACGTGAACGGCCGCGAATACCGCTTTCCCGCCGCGCCCGTCGTCGTGATCTGCCTCGACGGCTCCGAGCCCGCGTATATCGAGGAGGCCATCAAGGCGGGGCGCGCACCGCATCTGGCGAAGTTGCTGCGCACCGGCACGAGCCGCATTGCCCAGTGCGTGATTCCCAGCTTCACCAATCCGAACAACCTCTCGATCCTCACCGGCCGCCCGCCGAAAGTGCACGGCATCGCGGGGAATTACTTCTACGACCGCGCAAGCGGCGAAGAAGTGATGATGAACGACGCGCGTTTCCTGCGCGCACCCACGATCTTCGCGGCGTTCCACGACGCCGGTGCGAAGGTGGCCGTCGTCACCGCGAAGGACAAGTTGCGTACGCTGCTGGGCAAGGGCCTCGACTTCGCGAGCGGCCGCGCCATCGCGTTCTCGGCCGAAAAGGCAGATCAGGCAACGCGCGCACAGAATGGCCTCGGCGACGTGCTCGCGTTCGTCGGCAAGCCGCTGCCCGACGTCTATTCCGCCGATCTCTCCGAGTTCGTATTCGCCGCTGGCGTGAAGCTTCTCGATACCTTCCGCCCCGACCTGATGTATCTCTCGACGACCGATTACGTGCAGCACAAGGCCGCACCCGGTGCGCCAAAAGCCAACGACTTCTACGCGATGTTCGACCGTTACGTGGGCGAACTCGACGCGGCTGGCTGCGTGCTCGCGATCACGGCCGATCACGGCATGAACGACAAGCACCGCACGAATGGCGAGCCCGACGTGCTCTACCTGCAGGACCTGTTCGACGAGTGGACCGGCCCAGGCCGTGCGCGCGTAATCCTGCCGATCACCGATCCCTACGTCGCGCATCACGGCGCGCTCGGCTCGTTCGCCACGGTCTACCTGCCCGAAGGCACCGATGCGGCAGGCGCGGCAACGCTGCTCGACAAGCTGCGCAACACCGAAGGTGTGCAACTCGCACTTGCGAGCGATGCGGCATGCGAGCGTTTCGAGTTGCCGCCCGACCGCATCGGCGACATCGTCGTGGTCGGTACGCGCGGCAAGGTGTTCGGCACGAGCGCCGCGCGCCACGACTTTTCCGGCTTGACCGAACCGCTGCGCTCGCATGGCGGGATCTCTGAACAGGACGTGCCGCTCATCGTCAACCGCAAGACCGACTGGCCGCAGGGCCGCGCGCTGCGCAACTTCGACATCTTCGACGTCGCGCTGAACCACGCGCTTGCCGCCGCATAGCAGACGGATGCCCCCGCACGCCGCCGCTCGCATGCGCGAACGGGCGTGCCTCACCGGATCATAGAACGAGGTATGCGATGAACGTCATGACCAAACCCGCATTCAAGCAGGAGTCCATGCGCATCGCCGGCCGGCAGGTTTCGACCGACGAAGTGATCGAAGTGTTGAACCCCTATACGAACGAAGTGGTCGGCACCGTACCCGCGGGTCGCGCCGAGCACGTTCAGGATGCCTTCGCAAAGGCGCACGCTGCACGCCCGCATCTCACGCGCTTCGAGCGCCAGCGCATTTTGCAGACCACTGCCGAAGCGCTGCGCGATCGCAAGGAAGACTTCGCGCGCCTCATCACCGCGGAGTCGGGTCTGTGCTGGAAAGATTCGCTCTACGAAGCAAGCCGCGCCTACGATGTCTGGTCGTTCGCGGCGCAGCTCACGATCAAGGACGATGGCGAAGTCTACTCGTGCGACATCAGCCCGAACGGGAAGAACCGCAAGATCTTCACGACGCGCCTGCCGCTGCTCGGCGTGATTTCCGCCATCACGCCGTTCAACCATCCGCTGAACATGGTGAGCCACAAGCTCGCGCCGGCGATCGCGACGAACAACCGCGTCGTGCTCAAGCCCACCGAGCTCACGCCGCTCACGGCACTCGCACTCGCCGACGTGCTCTACGAAGCGGGCCTGCCGCCCGAGATGCTGAGCGTCGTCACCGGCAATCCACGCACGATGGGCGACGCCATGATCACGGACCCGCATTGCGACCTGGTGACGTTCACGGGTTCGGTGCGCGTGGGCAAGTACATCGCGCAGCACGCGGGCTATCGCCGCACAGTGCTGGAACTGGGCGGCAACGACCCGCTCATCGTGATGGAAGACGCCGACCTCGACCGCGCCGCCCTGCTGGCTGTGACGGGCGCAACGAAGAATTCCGGACAGCGCTGCACGGCGGTCAAGCGCATTCTCGTGGTCGAGAGCGTCGCGGACGCCTTCGTCGAACGTGTGCTCGTGCATGCGAAAAAGCTCAAGTGCGGCGACCCGATGGACCCGAGCATCGATGTGGGGACCGTCATCAACGAGGCCGCCGCACAACTGTTCGAGCGCCGCGTGGCCGACGCCGAGGCGCACGGCGCACGCGTGCTGTACGGCGCGCCGCGCCGGGGCGCGCTCTTTGCCCCCACCGTCGTCGACTACGTGCCCTACGACTGCGAACTCGTGCATGAGGAGACGTTTGGCCCGGTGATCCCGATCATTCGCGTGCCGAACCAGCTCGACGAGGTGATCCGCATCTCGAACTCGACGGCCTACGGCCTCTCATCGGGCGTCTGCACGAACCGGCTCGACTATACGACGAAGTTCGTCAAGGAACTGGAAGTCGGCACCGTGAACGTCTGGGAGGTGCCGGGCTACCGCACCGAGATGTCGCCGTTCGGCGGCATCAAGGACTCCGGCAACGGCTACAAGGAAGGCATGGTCGAGGCGATGAAGAGCTACACCAACGTCAGGACCTGGTCCATGCCCTGGGAGTGACGCAAGCCACCGGCATCGACCGGAAAATTCGCGACGCAAGCCGCCATTGCGCGGCCATACGAGGTTTTTTTCAGCATCCGAACCCAAGGAAGGATGATTATGAAAACTCAACTGATCGCAGCGGTGACCTGTGCATTCGCCTTCGCAGCGGGCCACGTCTATGCACAATCCAACGTCGTGACCATCTACAGCGCGGACGGTCTGCACGACGGAACGCCTAGCTGGTTCGGCAACCAGTTCGAAGCCTTCACGAAGGCAACGGGCATCAAGGTGCAATATATCGAGGCGGGGTCGAGCGGCGTGGTGGACCGCCTCGGCAAGGAGAAGTCGAATATCCAGGCCGATGTGCTCGTGACCCTCCCGCCGTTCATGCAGAAGGCGGCGGCGGACGGCCTGCTGCAGCCGTACACGCCGGCCGGCGCCGACAAGATCGCCGCGCGCGACAAGGACGCCAAGGGGCTGTACGTCGCCGTGGTCGACAACTACCCCACGTTCATCTACAACTCTGCCGTGCTCAAGAGCGCGCCCAAGGCCTACACGGACCTGCTCGCGCCGCAATTCAAGCAGAAGGTGCAGTACTCGACGCCGGGTCAGGCGGGCGACGGCACGGCGCTGATGCTGCAGACCTTCCACGCATTCGACGGCAAAGAGGGCGGCTTCGCCTATCTGCGCAAGCTCCAGGTGAACAACCTTGGGCCCTCCGCTTCTACGGGCAAGCTCACGGCGCTCGTGAACAAGGGTGAGCTTTACGTCGCCAACGGCGATCTGCAGATGAACCTCTCGCAGATGCGCGACAACCCGAACATTTCGGTCTTCTTCCCCGCTGGCCCGAGCGGCCGCCCCGCCACGTTCTCGCTGCCCTACTACATCGGTCTCGTCGCCGGCGCGCCGCATACGGACAACGGCAAGAAGCTGATCGACTTCCTCCTGAGCGCCGAGGCCCAGCAGGATGTGAGCAAGACCGCGTATGGCATGCCCGTGCGCACCGACGTCCATCCCGCCGACAACAACTTCAAGACGCTCAGCGCGATGCTGCAGGGCGTCGACATCTGGACGCCCGACTGGAACCAGGTCCTGCACGACCTGAAGTCCGACGTGGCGACGTACAACCAGGCGATCTCGAGCAACTAATGGCCAATACCTTCACCATGGAACGGAGGCCGCCCCAGCAGGCCTCCACGGTGCCGGCGGCTATCGCGCACGGCGCAAGCGGAATCGGCTTCGAGAACGTCTCGGTCACGTACGGCGGTCAGACCATCCTCGACTCGCTCACGCTCACCGTGAAGCCCGGCGAAATCGTCGCGCTCATCGGCCCCTCGGGCTCCGGCAAGACGACCGCGCTGCGGGCCGTTGCGGGCTTCGTGCAGCCCAGCGCGGGCCGCATCGTGATCGGGGAACGGGACGTGACGCGTCTGCCGCCGTATGCACGCAACATCGGCATGGTCGTGCAGAACTACGCGCTCTTTCCGCATATGCGCGTGGAGGACAATGTTGCGTTCGGACTGCGTGCAAAGGGCACCGATGCGGACGTGATCCGCGCGCGGGTGCCCGAGTGCCTCGGCCTCGTCGGCATGTCGAAGTATGCGAAGCGCTATCCGCGCGAGCTTTCCGGCGGGCAGCAGCAGCGCGTCGCGATCGCCCGTGCGCTTGCGATCCGGCCTCAGGTGCTGCTGCTCGACGAACCGCTCTCGGCGCTCGACGCGCAGATCCGCCGCTCGATGCTCGACGAGTTGGCGAAGCTGCACCGCAGCCTGCCTTCGCTGACCGTCCTCTATGTGACGCACGATCAGACCGAAGCGCTCACACTCGCGAACCACATCGGCATCATGCGCGACGGCAAGCTCGTGGCCCATGGCGAGACGCAGGGGCTCTACCGGCATCCGCCCAACCGCTTCGCGGCCGAGTTCCTCGGGCGTGCGAACGTGCTGCCCGCGCAACAACTCGAACCGACAGCGGACGGCCTCGCGCGGGTGCGCTGCAAAGACGTTTCGATCGAGGGACGCAACCATCACGGCCTGGCCGCCGGCAGCGAATGTTACGTCTGCGTGCGGCCGCACGACCTGCACTTCCGGCCGCGCAGCGAAACGTCCAACTGTGTGACGGGCGTCGTGCAGAGCGTGCAGTGGCTCGGCGAGCTGCACAGTGTGGTGCTCGACGTCGGCGGCGAGACACTGCGCCTGACCCGCGCGCCGCTCGAGAGTCCGCCGGAGCCGGGCACTGCGCTCACCGTCTATTTCGACGCCGCGGACGTCACGCTCGTACCGGAGGTCGAAGGCCATGGCTGATCTCGTCATCGCTTCCCCCGCGCCGGCCGGCCGCTCCCCGGCTAGCTGGCGCGGGCTCTGGATCGCGCCGCCGCTCGTGGTGCTGGCGGCGATCTTCTTCTACCCGTTCGGCCTCATCGCGCTGCAGGCGCTGGGCGGCGGGTCCGACTCCGCCAGCCACTCGCTCACGCTCGCAAACTTTGCCGCGGTGCTGCATTCGCGTCAGTTCCTGAGCGGCCTCTATCACACGATCGCCATTGCGGTCAGCGCGTCGGCGGGCTGCCTCGTGCTGGGCTTCGTGTTCTCGCTCGTGATTGCGTTCGTGCCGTTTCCCGGGGCGCGCTTCGTCGGTCGTCTGATCGATACATTCATCGCGCTGCCAACCTTTCTCGTCGCCCTCGCCTTCACGTTCGTGTATGGATCGGCCGGCTTGTTGAACCAGTCGCTGATGTCGCTCTTCCATCTGAATCTGCCGCCGGTCGACTTTCTGTACACGCAGTGGGGTGTCGTGCTCTCCGAGGTGACGGTCTATACCCCGTTCATCATGCGCCCGCTGCTCGCCTGCTTCTCGCAGATCGACAACGCGCAGATCGAGGTGGCAAGCAGTCTCGGCGCGAAGCCGCTGCGCATCATCAGGCAGATCATCCTGCCCGCGGCCCTGCCCGCGCTGCTCGCCGGCGGCAGCCTCTGCCTGCTGCTGACCGTCAACGAGTTCGGCATCGTGCTGTTCATCGGCGCGAAAGACGTGATCACCCTGCCGCTTCTCATCTACGGCAAGGCGATTCAGGAGTTCGACTACACCACGGCCTGCGTGATCGCCGTCATCAATATCGCGCTGTCGCTCGGGCTCTATGCCTGCTACCGGACAGTCGTGTCACTTTGCGGAGGTCGCCGTGCTGCTCTGGGCTAAATGGGCGAAGGTATCGACCTGGAGCGCGACAGCGCTGCTATTCGCCGCAGTCTATGGACTGCCGGTCGCGATGATCGCGCTCGCCAGCGTGAGCGGACAGTGGAACGGCATCTTGCCGAGCCACCTGACGCTCGCTCACTACGCCCGCGTGTTGCATACCGATTCGGCCGACCAGTTGCGCGTGAGCGTGCTCACCGGGGCGCTGGCGAGCGCGGCTGCGCTCGTGAGCGGCACATGGGCGGCACTCGCGCTGCGCGGGATGAAGGGCATGCCCAGGCGCGTGCTCGATGTCGTCTTCTTCGTGCCGAGCGCGGTGCCTTCGGTCTCCATCGGGCTTGGACTGCTCGTCGCGTTCAGCCAGCCGCCCGTGCTGCTCAACGGCACCGCGACGATCGTGTTTCTGGCGCACTTCCTGCTGATTTCGGCATTCACGTACGGCAACGTGTCGGCCGGGCTCGCGCGGGTCGCGCCGGAGTACGGCGAGGTCGCCGAAAGCCTCGGCGCACGGCCGTTCTACGAACTGACCCGCGTGACGCTGCCGCTCATCGCGCCGTATCTGCTGGCGTCGTTCAGCCTGAGCTTTGCGTTGTCGATGGGCGAACTGGGCGCGACATTGATGATCTACC
The DNA here is from genome assembly GCF_038900775.1 of Paraburkholderia sp. JHI869. Taxonomy (NCBI): domain Bacteria; kingdom Pseudomonadati; phylum Pseudomonadota; class Betaproteobacteria; order Burkholderiales; family Burkholderiaceae; genus Paraburkholderia; species Paraburkholderia sp. JHI869. The sequence goes on along the minus strand of NZ_JAYMSC010000015.1, from coordinate 209,367 downwards.
CGCCGGGCTGGGTCACGCTGCCCGTCGGCATCTTCGCTTTGTCCGACCGTGGCGCGATCTTCGATGCGTCGACGCTCACCATGGTGCTCGGTGGCGGCACGCTCCTCGTTCTGCTCGCGCTCTCGCGCGTCTCGACCAAAGCGGCGGTGCGCTGATGAGCACGACGACCCTCCGCGCGGTCGCCCAGTCCGAGAGCGATACGAACCTCACCGGCCGCCGCCGAGCATGGCAGCGCGAGGCACTCGACGCGCGCAGCCACGCCCTGCTCGCGCGCGATTCGGCGGCGTTCCTGCGCCAGTCGGTATCGACACCGTGCCTGAATGCCATCGCGAAGGCCGAAGGCATCTGGATCGAGGACGTGGCAGGCCGCCGCTACATGGACTTCCACGGCAACAACGTGCACCACATCGGCTATGGCCATCCGCGCCTGAAAGCCGCCATCGCCGCGCAAATGGATGCACTGCCGTTCGCGCCACGCCGCTACGCGTGCGAGAGCGCGGTCCTGCTGGCCGAGAAGCTCGCGGCGATCGCGCCGGGCACGCTCTCCAAGGTCCTTCTGACGACGGGCGGGTCCGACGCCAACGAAGTGGCGGTCAAGCTCGCCCGCACGGCAACGGGGCGCTTCAAGACGCTGTCGTTCTGGGACGCGTTCCACGGTGCGGGTATCGGCGCTTCGAGCCTTTCTGGCGAGGCGCTGTTCCGCTCCGGGCCGGCCGCGCCGCTCGTGGCGGGCTCCCAGCACGTGGCGCCGTTCGCGTGCTACCGATGCCCCTACGGACACGCCTGCGACGAGAACGGCGCCCCACGGCTCGACCAGTGCGGCATGGCCTGCGCGACCATGGTCGACTACGTGCTCGAGCGCGAAGGCGATGTGGCGGCCCTGATCGCCGAACCCGCGCGCTGCGTGCCCTACCTGCCCCCGCCCGGCTACTGGAAGCGGGTGCACGAAGCCTGCCGCCGGCACGGCACGTTGCTCATCTTCGACGAAATCCCTACCGGTCTCGGCAAGACGGGCCGCATGTTCGCCTGCGACCACGACGGCGTCGTGCCGGACATCCTCGTCATGGGCAAGGCGCTCGGCGGCGGCATCCTGCCGATCGCTGCGTGCATCGCGCGGCCCGAACTCGACGTTGCGGGCGACTGGGCCTTCGGCCACTACACGCACGAGAAGAATCCCGTCACCACGCGCGCGGCGCTCACCACGATCGAAATCATCGAGGACGAAGGGCTCGTCGAGAACGCCATGCGCGTCGGCTCGCTCGCACTCGACCGGTTGAATGACATGAAGCGCCGGCTCTCCGCCATCGGCGACGTACGCGGGCGCGGGCTGATGCTCGGCGTCGAACTCGTGAAAAGCCGCGCGGACAAGACGCCCGACCCGGACCTCGCCGAGGCGGTGCTGTACCGCGCGCTCGATCGCGGCCTGTCGTTCAAGACGACGATGGGCAACGTGCTCACACTCACGCCGCCGCTCACTGTCACGGCCGCGCAAATGCTCGACGCGCTGGCGATACTCGAAGAGGCGATCGAGGCGGGCATGCAAACGATGTAGCCAATAACAAAGCAAGGGAGGCGCCGGATGATCCTGATCGTGCTTCATCTCGCAGGCGGAGTCGCGCTGCTCACGTGGGGCTTGCATATGGTCGAGTCCGGGCTCATGCGCGCGTTTGGCGCCTCGCTCAGGCGCTTCATGGCAAGAAGCCTCGGCAACCGTTTCAATGCGTTTTGCGCGGGGCTCGCGATTACCGGCGCGCTGCAGAGCAGCACCGCAACCGGCATGATCGCGTCGTCCTTCGCGGCGCGCGGGCTGATGGGGTCGGTGACCGGACTCGCCGTCATGCTCGGCGCGAACGTGGGCTCGACACTCATCGTGCAGGCGTTCTCGCTCGACCTCAGCTGGATCTCGCCCGCGTGCCTGCTGATCGGCATGGCGCTGTTCGAGAGGGGCAAAGGTTCGCGCAACCGCGACATCGGCCGCGCATCGATCGGGCTCGGCCTGATGCTGCTTGCGCTCACGCTGCTCGTTTCCACGGTGCAGCCCGCGGAAACCGCGCCCGCGCTGCGCACGGTGCTCGGCGCGCTGTCGGGCGAGCCCGCGCTCAACGCGGCGCTCGCGTGCGTGCTCACGTGGGCGGCGCATTCGAGCATACCGGTCGTGTTGTTCGTGATGTCGCTCGCGAAACTGCATACCGTGCCTCTGGATATCGCGATTGCCATGGTGCTCGGCGCGAACGTCGGCAGCGCGCTCAACCCGTATTTCGAGGCCGCGAAGGGCGACGACCGCAGCCGCCGCAGATTGCCCGCCGGCAATCTGCTGCTGCGCGGCGGCGTATGCGTGCTGTTGCTCACCGTGTGTTCTCCGCTCGCGCGCCTGCTCGATAACGTGCCCGGCGACGCCAGCCGAACCATCGCCGATTTTCACACCGGCCTGAACGTCGCCATCGCAGTCGTGTTCATCGGACTGCTCGATCCGGTCGCCCGCCTGCTCGAGCGCCTGTTGCCCTCGCGGCCCGCGGCCGACGACACCGGCTCGCCACGCTACCTCGATGAAAACGCGCTGCAGACACCGTCGCTCGCGCTCGCGTGCGCCGCGCGTGAAGTGATCAGAATGAGCGAGGTCGTGGAGGCGATGCTGTGCGAGAGCGTGCCTGTTCTGCTCGCCAATGACCGGCGCGCCGTGAGCGAGATCGCGGGCCGCGACGACACCGTGGACGTGCTCCACGACGCGATCAAACGCTACGTCACCAAAGTGACCCGGGAGCCGCTCAGCGAAGAGGACCGGCGCTGGGCATCGGACATCATGACGGCCGTCATCAATCTCGAGCATATCGGCGACATCATCGAGAAGAATCTGCTCGAGAGCGCGCAGAAGAAGATCAAGATGCAACTGAGCTTTTCGGCGGAAGGCACTGAAGAACTGCGCATGCTGCACCGCTCGGTGACCGGCAGCTTTCATCGCGCACAGGCACTGCTCGTCTCCGGGCGGCCGCAGACCGCGGCGCAACTCATCGCCGACAAGCAGGCGCTCAGGCTGCTTGAGCGATCGGCGCGCGAACGCCACCTCGAACGGCTACGCGACGGACAGCCGGACAGCATGGCCTCGAGTTCGCTGCACCTCGACGTGCTGCGCGACCTCGTGCGCATCCAGTCGCATATTTGCGCGCTGGCCTATCCCCTGCTGGAACGCGACAGCGCCGCGGAAACGACGGTGCAGGCTTGAGGGTCCTGGACGCATCAATCATCTGCGCTCGCGCCGGACGATAGCAGTATGCTGTTTCGTGATGGCCGCGGGCCTCGTCATCGCGCTAGCGCGCGTCCCGCGGTCGTGGAGATGGAAAAGAAAGCGAACAAGCGGAACAAGCGAAACACGCTGAACAAGCGCCCGCGGAGACATTCAGCATGCCAAATCGATCATTGCCGGTCGCCCCCGCCGGGGGCGGAAAAATCGTCACGTCTGCCGACGCGGTCCGTTTGATCCGCAGTGGCGACACGGTCGCCACCTCCGGTTTCGTTGGCATCGGATTTGCCGAAGAGGTGGCGTTGGCGCTGGAGGACCGTTACCTGTCACAGCATGAGCCGCGTGACCTGACGCTCGTGTACGCTGCCGGACAAGGCGACGGCAAGAGCCGGGGCTTGAACCATTTGGCGCACGACGGCTTGTTGCGGCGCGTGATCGGCGGCCACTGGGGACTCGTGCCGCAGCTTGGGCGCCTCGCCATCGAGAACCGCGTCGAGGCGTACAACCTGCCGCAGGGCGTGATCTCATGCCTCTTCCGCGACATCGCAGGCGGCAGGCCCGGACATCTGAGCCGCATAGGCCTTGGCACCTTTGTCGATCCGCGCAACGGCGGCGGAAGGATGAACGCGCGCACGACCGAGGAGCTCGTGCAGCTTTGTCACCTTGGCGGCGAAGAAAGCCTGTTCTACAAGGCCTTTCCCGTCGATGTCGCCATTATCCGCGGGACCACGGCGGACCTCGACGGCAACCTCTCGATGGAGCGGGAAGCGTTGACGCTCGAGTCCCTGTCGATCGCGATGGCCGCGCGCAATAGCGGCGGCATTGTGATCGCGCAGGTCGAGCGCATTACCGAGCGCGGCACCTTGCATCCACGTCAGGTGAAGATTCCCGGCATCCTCGTCGACTGCATCGTCGTCGCCCGGCCGGAAAATCATTGGCAAACATTCAGTACACCCTATAGTCCTGCCTTCACGGGGGAAATCCGGGCGCCCGCAAGCGGCAGACAGCCGCTGCCGCTCGACGAACGCAAGATCATCGCGCGGCGTGCAGCGATGGAATTGAAGGCCAATAGCGTGGTCAATCTGGGCATCGGCATGCCGGAAGGTATCGCGGTCGTCGCCGCGGAGGAAAGGATCGACGATCTGCTTACGCTGACCGCGGAGCCCGGTGTGATCGGCGGCATTCCGGCCAGCGGACTCGACTTCGGCGCGGCGCTCAACGCGCAGGCGGTCATCGACCAGCCATACCAGTTCGACTTCTATGACGGTGGCGGCCTCGACGTGGCGTTTCTCGGGCTCGCGCAGGCCGACCGCGAAGGGAACCTGAATGTCAGCCGGTTTGGCACCCGGCTCGCAGGCGCAGGCGGCTTCATCAACATCAGCCAGAGTGCAAGAAAGGTCGTGTTCGTCGGCACCTTCAACGCGTGCGGACTCGAGACGGAGGTGCTGGACGGCAAGATGATGATTCGCCGCGAGGGAAGCGTGTGCAAGTTCGTCGAGCAGGTCGAGCACGTCACCTATAGCGGCGCGGTGGCGTTGCGGCGCGCACAGGAGACGCTATACGTTACCGAGCGTTGTGTGTTTCGTCTCACGGAGCAAGGGCTCGAACTAACAGAAATCGCACCCGGTATCGACCTCGAGCGCGACGTGCTTTCGAAAATGGCGTTTCTTCCCGCGCTTGCGGCCCAGATCAAGGTCATGGATGCGGCCATTTTCGCTCCCGAGCCAATGGGACTGCGCGAAACGCTGCTGCGAATGCCGCTTCCGGATCGCTTCATGTACGACCCCGTTCAGCACATTTTCTTCATCAACTTCGCTGGCCTGACGGTAAGAAACATCGGCGACATCGCGGCGATCCGCGCTGCGGTCGACGAAAAGCTCGCGGGGCTATCCGGCAAGGTTCCCGCCCTGATCGCTTACGACAACTTCACGGTGCTACCGGACGTGCTCGATGCCTACTCCGACATGGTGCGCGACGTCGTCTCGCGCTACTACTCCGGCGTGACGCGCTACACCACGAGCGCTTTCCTGCGCGCGAAACTGCAAGACGCGCTACTTGAACGCGGTGTGGCGCCTCACATCTTCGAAAGCGAGACCGATGCGCGAAAACATCTCGAGACGCTCGGCAAGAAGGAGCCGGCCGCATGACGCGGCGCGACACATCACCTAATAGGCGCCGCCGGTGTCGATGGTGAGGTAGAGCATGTCGTGTTCGAGGATGCTGATGAAATGCTCGTCCTCGACGATTAGTTCCTCGAGCACGTCGCTGTTGGACAGCACGCCGATCACCCGTCCCGCATCCATGACCGGCAGATGCCGGATCCGTTTGGTGTGCATCAACGCGAGGCACTGATCGCAGGTGTGCTCGGGCGTGACGTAAAACACCTGGGTGGTCATGATCTCGCCGACCTTCGTCTCGACGGCGCTGCGGCCGGCCAGTTCGACCTTGCGGGCATAGTCGCGCTGGGACAGGATGCCGACGAGATTGCTGCTCTGCAGCACCAGCACGGTGGTGACATCCTTGTCGGCCATCAGACGCAGCGCCGTTAGCACGGTATCGGCGGGGTCGACCGAGATCACCTCACGGGCGGTTTCGGACAGTAGTTGCCTGGCTGTCTTTCTTTCCTTTTTCATATTCGCCTCCCATAGAGCGCGGGCCTCGTTGAATTGAAGTGTAGTTCGCCTCGCGCAACGCACATGGACCCGCCCCCGCTGAGCGTGCTGCTCACTTGTGATTCAAAGTTAAAGATGCTTTGAATATCGGCCCGATTCCTGGACTTCCGGTAGCGGTAAAGTGCCATCCACTGACTACACATGAGGACGGAGACATGAAGACCTATCGCATCGCAACCATTCCTGGCGACGGCATTGGCAAGGAAGTCGTGCCCGCGGGCAAGCAAGTGCTCGAAGTGCTGGCAAAACACAGCGATCAATTCGCCTTCGAGTTCGAGGACTTCGACTGGGGCGCCGACTACTACCGCCAGCATGGCGTGATGATGCCCGCCGATGGCCTCGACGCCATTCGCAACAAGGATGCGATCCTGTTCGGCTCCGCGGGCGACCCCGATGTGCCCGATCACATCACGCTCTGGGGCTTGCGCCTGAAGATCTGCCAGGGCTTCGACCAGTACGCGAACGTGCGCCCCACCCGCATTCTTCCCGGCATTGACGCGCCGTTGAAGCGCTGCAAGCCCGAAGACCTGAACTGGGTGATCGTGCGCGAGAACTCCGAAGGCGAATATTCCGGCGTGGGCGGCCGTGTACACCAGGGCCATCCGCTCGAAGCGGCAACCGATGTCTCGATCCTCACGCGCGCCGGCGTCGAACGCATCCTGCGCTTTGCGTTCCGCCTTGCTCAATCGCGTCCCCGCAAGCTGCTCACGGTCATCACCAAGAGCAATGCGCAGCGCCACGCGATGGTCATGTGGGACGAAATCGCGCTGCAGGTTTCCAAGGAGTTCCCGGACGTGAAGTGGGACAAGGAGCTCGTGGACGCCGCCACGGCGCGCATGGTCAACCGCCCCGCCTCGCTCGACACGATCGTCGCGACCAACCTGCACGCCGACATTCTCAGCGACCTCGCCGCCGCGCTCGCGGGCAGCCTGGGCATTGCGCCGACGGGCAATATCGACCCCGAGCGCCGTTATCCGTCGATGTTCGAGCCGATCCACGGTTCGGCCTTCGACATCATGGGCAAGGGGCTCGCGAATCCGGTCGGCACGTTCTGGTCCGTCGTGATGCTGCTCGAACACCTCGGCGAAAACGAGGCTGCCACGCGCGTGATGCAGGCGGTCGTTGCCGTCACGGCCAACCCCGCGCTGCACACCGGCGACCTGGGCGGCAAGGCCACCACGAAGCAGGTAACCGACGCCGTCTGCGCCCTCCTCGAAAAGACGACGGCGCCCGCCTGAGCGTCACCGCATCCTGACTTCGCCCTGACGGCCACGCGCTAGCGCTGCGCCACCGTCAGCGGCGACGACTCCTCCTCACCGCGATTCGACGGCGCGCGCGCCGTCGTGGTGACGCTCGCCCTCAAGAAACCTGAACCGCACATGCAAAGCCGTTCCCCCACCTCGCCCCGCGAGCCCGCTCCGGTCGACATTCCCCGGCTGCTGGAAGACATGTTCGCCGCCGCCGTGGCCGTCGCCCAGCCCGCGTTGCGCGTGAGTGCCTTCCTACCCGAGCCGCCGCGAGGCAGGACGCTCGTGATCGGCGCGGGCAAGGCGTCCGCCGCCATGGCTCGCGCGCTCGAGGACCACTGGCGCGGGCCGCTCGAAGGCCTCGTCGTTACGCGCTACGGCTATGGCGTGCCGTGCGAGCGCATCGAGATCGTCGAAGCCGCGCATCCGGTACCCGACGAAGCCGGGCTGCGCGCCTCGCAGCGCATGCTCGAACGCGTTTCGGGCCTGAGCGAAGACGATCTCGTGATCTGCCTGATTTCGGGCGGTGGCTCCGCGCTGCTGCCGCTGCCCGCGCCCGGCCTCACGCTCGAAGACAAGCAGGCAATCAACCGCGCGCTGCTGGCGAGCGGCGCGACGATTGCCGAGATGAACTGTGTGCGCCGCCATCTTTCCGCGATCAAGGGTGGGCGTCTCGCGGCCGCGTGCCATCCCGCGCGCGTCGTCAACCTGATCATCTCCGATGTCCCCGCCGACAGCGCCGCCGACGTCGCTTCCGGGCCGACGGTTGCCGACGTGACGACCTGCGCCGACGCGCTCGACATTCTCGACCGCTACGAGATTGCCGTGCCGGATACGTTGCGCACGCAACTGAAATCAGCCGAACTGGAAACGCTCAAACCCAGTGACGCCCGTCTATCGCGCGTTCAAACCCATTTCATCGCCACGCCGCAAATGGCGCTCGAAGCCGCCGCGCAATGCGCCGCGAAGCAAGGCATCGACGTGCATATTCTCGGCGATTCGATTGAAGGCGAGGCGCGCGAAGTCGGCACCGTCATGGCGGGTATCGCGAAGCAGGTCGCGCAGCGCAGCCAACCATTCAGGACACCTTGCATTCTGCTCTCCGGGGGCGAGACCACGGTGACCGTGCGGGGCACGGGTCGCGGCGGCCGCAATGTCGAGTTCCTGCTTTCGCTCGGGCTCGCACTCAACGGCCTGCCCGACATCCATGCGCTCGCGGGCGACACCGACGGCGTCGACGGCCAGGAGGAAATCGCGGGCGCACGCCTCGCGCCAGACACGCTCGCTCGCGCGCGCGCCGCGGGAATCGACCCGGCCGCCAGCCTCGACAACAACGACGGCCACGGCTTCTTTCAGGCACTCGGCGACGCTCTCGTCACCGGCCCGACGCTCACCAACGTCAACGACTTTCGCGCGATCTACATCGGCGGTGAATCCGCCACGGCTTAAGGAACCCTCGTCATGCGCCGTACCCGCAATGCCAAAATTGTCGCCACACTGGGACCCGCCAGCACGCGACGCGAAACCATCGAAGCGCTCTTTCATGCGGGCGCCGATGTGTTCCGCCTGAACTTCAGTCACGGCACCCATGAGGACCATCTTGCCCGGCTCGAAGTCATCCGTGCAATCGAGCGAGAAGTCGGCCGCCCAATCGGCGTGCTGCTCGATCTGCAGGGGCCGAAGCTGCGCATCGGCACGTTCGCGAACGGACCCGTGCGCCTCGAAGCCGGCGCGCCGTTCCGGCTCGACCTCGTACGCGAGCAGCCGGGCAGCGTCGAGCGCGTCGCGCTCCCGCATCCGGAAATCTTCGCGGCGATCAAGCCTGGCACGACCCTGCTGCTCGACGACGGCCGCGTTCAGTTGCGCGTCGAACGTTGCGACGCGCAATCGGCCGACACGGTTGTCGTGGTCGGCGGCATGCTCTCCGAGCGCAAAGGCGTGAACGTGCCCGACGTGGTGCTGCCGCTTTCGGCGTTGACGGAAAAAGACCGGCGCGATCTTGCGTTCGGTCTCGAACTGGGCGTCGACTGGGTCGCGCTCTCGTTCGTGCAGCGCGTGGAAGACCTGCGCGAAGTGCGCGAAATCGTGCAGGGCCGCGCCGCCCTTCTCGCCAAGCTGGAAAAGCCCGCCGCCATTGGCAGCCTCGAAGCGATCGTCGAGGAAGCCGATGCGATCATGGTCGCGCGAGGCGACCTGGGCGTCGAGGTGCCTGCCGAACAGGTTCCGGCCATCCAGAAGCGCATCGTGCGGACCTGCCGCAAGCTCGGCAAGCCCGTGATCGTCGCCACGCAGATGCTCGAATCGATGGTAAGCGCGCCGGTGCCCACGCGCGCGGAAGCCTCCGACGTCGCCACGGCAATCTACGACGGCGCCGACGCCGTCATGCTCTCGGCCGAATCCGCGAGCGGCCAGTACCCCGTCGAAGCCGTGCACACGATGGACCGCATCATCGCACGCACGGAAAGCGACCCGTACTACCGAGAAGTCATTGCCGCCTCACACGCCGCGCCGCGCGCCGTCGTGCCCGATGCGATCGGGTTCGCGGTGCGCCACGTCACCCAGTTGCTCGACGCGGTGGCAACGGTTGCCTACACGAGTTCGGGCTACTCCGCGCTGCGTATGGCGCGCGAGCGGCCCTGCGTACCGATTGTCGGCATGACGCCGCATCTCGCGGTTGCGCGCCAGCTCACGCTCGCCTGGGGCGTCCATCCGGTCGTGAGCGAGGAAGCCGGAAATGTCGAGGCGGTCAGCGAGCTGGCATGCGAGACCGTGCGCAGCGCAGGCATCGGCGTGAGCGGACAGACCGTCGTCATTTCCGCCGGCATGCCGTTCGGCGCCGCCGGCACGACCAACCTCATGCGCATCGCGCAAATCCAGTGAGCATCGACATGGCACGTATCCGAAACATCGAAGGTTTCGAGCTTCTCGATTCGCGCGGCAACCCTACCGTCGCCGCGCGTGTGAGTCTGCATGACGGTTCGCAGGGCTTCGCCATCGTGCCGTCCGGCGCGTCAACCGGAGAGCGCGAAGCCGTCGAACTGCGCGACAAGGACCCGCAGCGATATGGCGGCAAGGGCGTGCGTCAGGCCGTGGCGCACGTGAATGGCGCGTTGCGCACTGCGCTGCTGGATCAGGACGCCTCGGAGCAGGGGCACATCGACCGCATCATGATCGATCTGGACGGCTCGCCGGGCAAGCAGCGGCTCGGAGCGAACGCGCTGCTCGCGGTCTCCCTCGCGAACGCAAGAGCGGCTGCGCAGGCCGCAGGCGCCCCGCTTTACCGCGCCCTCTCGATGAACGCCTCGCCCAGTTTGCCGTTGCCGATGATGAACATCCTCAACGGCGGCGCGCACGCGGACAACAGCGTCGATATTCAGGAGTTCATGATATTGCCGGTTGGCGCGCCGAGCTTCGCCGAGGCGACCCGCTGGGGCGTGGAAGTGTTCCATGCGTTGCGCAGCACGCTGCGCAAACAGGGGCTAAGCACTGGCGTAGGCGACGAAGGCGGTTTTGCGCCCGACCTTCCTTCCAGCGCCGCCGCGCTCGACACGATCATGGACGCGATTGCGCTAGCCGGCTTCAGGCCCGGCCGCGATGTATCGCTCGCACTCGACGTCGCCAGCTCCGAGTTTTATGCCGAAGGCCGCTATACGCTCGCCTCGGAAAAACGCAGCTTCGACGCCGATGGATTCGCGGCGTATCTCGAAGCGCTCATCAACAACTACCCGATCGTCTCCATCGAAGACGGCATGGCGGAAAACGACTGGAACGGCTGGCGCGTGTTGACGCAACGGCTTGGCCAGCGCGTGCAGCTCGTGGGCGACGATCTCTTCGTCACCGACGCATGCACGCTGCAGGAAGGCATTGGCCAGCAAATCGCCAACGCCATTCTCATCAAGCCCAACCAGATCGGCACGCTCACCGAAACGCTCGACGCGATTGCGACCGCGACGGCTGCCGGCTATACCTCGGTCGTCTCGCATCGCTCCGGCGACAGCGAAGACACCACCATCGCCGATCTCAGCGTTTGCACGTCCGCCTCGCAGATCAAGACGGGCTCGCTGTGCCGCTCGGACCGTGTGGCGAAGTACAACCGCCTGCTCATGATCGAAGCGGAACTGGGCGACGCCGCGGCGTGGACGCCTGGCGACGTATTCAGCCGCTTCAGCACGCATCGATAACAACGGCTTTCTCGCGATTCCACCACCGCACCGCCACAACGCGTTCAAACAACCGGTGCGACTTCCTTTTAAGGAGGAGACAATGCATTCAGATCAGGATCTCGAATCCCGGGTTTCCCGCAAACTCATGTGGCGCATCATTCCGTTCGTGATGCTGCTCTACTTCGTCAGCTTTCTCGATCGCGTCAACGTAGGCTTCGCGGCGATGACGATGAACAAGGACATCGGACTCTCGCCGGCGGCGTTCGGACTCGGCGGCGGTTTGTTCTTCGTCGGCTACTTCCTGTTCGAGGTGCCGTCCAATCTGATCCTGCATCGCGTGGGTGCGCGGATATGGATTGCGCGGGTCATGATCACGTGGGGCATCGTGTCGGCCGCGTCGGCTTTCGTGTCTGGGCCGACCAGCTTTTATGTCCTGCGTTTCCTGCTCGGCGTGGCGGAAGCCGGCTTCTTCCCCGGCATCATTCTTTATTTGAGCCTCTGGTTTCCGACGAAGCAACGCGCTGTAGCGGCCGCGTGGTTCATGGCAGCCGCACCGCTGTCGACCGCGCTCGGCTCGCCGATCTCGGGTGCGATCATGCAACTGCCGCCAATGTTCGGTCTTGCGGACTGGCAGCTTCTTTACATCATCGAGGCCGTTCCGGCCGTGGTGCTCGGCTTCGTGGTCTTCAAGCGTCTCATTGACTCACCGAAGCAGGCGACCTGGCTGCAAGCGGAAGAACGTGACTGGCTCATCGCCAGGCTAAAGGAGGAGGCAGACCTTCGCGAAGGACACGCGGGTCATACGACCGGCGCGCTGAAAGCCCTGCTCGATCCGCGCGTGCTCGCACTTGCGCTGATTTACTTCGGCACGTCGGCGGGTCTCTACACGCTCGGCCTGTGGGCTCCGCTGATGATCCGCCAGTTCGGTTTCGACTCGCTGCAAACGGGGCTCATCAACGCCATTCCGAGCATCATCGCCATCGTCGTCATGGTGCTGTGGGCACGACACTCCGACCGCACGGGTGAGCGCACCTGGCACGTGGTCATCCCTTGCGTGCTTGCGTGCCTCGCATTCGTTGTTGCGGGCCAGGCAACCACCGCGCTGATGATCGTGCTCGCGCTGATCGTGGTGAACGTCGGCATCAGTGCCGCAAAAGCCCCGCTCTGGGCCATGCCGAGCATGTTTCTTTCGGGTGCAGGCGCGGCGGCAGGCATCGCTTCGATCAACTCCATCGGCAACCTGGGCGGCTTTGTCGGCCCCGCCGTGATCGGGTGGCTGAAACAAACGACGGGTAGTTACACGGCCGGGCTCTATGTCGTCGCTGCGACGCTCGCGGTTTCGGCGCTCGTGACGCTGCTGCTGAGCCGAAAGGCAAGCCAGCAGCCTGTCATGAGCCAGGTCAGGCACGATCATTGAACTGAGCGCTGGACTGCCGGGGCGCGACGGCCTCGACAGTCCGGATTCGTATCGCTGAAGCTGAGGCGCGACGTCGATCGCGCTCAGGACCGGTGGCGTGCTTGCCGCCGCCGCGACGAAATGACGGCTCCTGCGGCCAGGGTTTTCCCACGTTATGCGGGTCTCGCATAGGAACATGCCACCCCCGCATCGCCCTCTTTTTGACCGCTTCTACCATCCGGTCTGACTCTGGTGCAAAGCGTGATCCATTCCGCCGCCCATCCAATTCGGAGTCGTGGGATCGCCCGCTTTGGTCAGGTCAACGACCAGGTTGGGTGAAATCGCCGTCCCTTCCGTCCAAGGTCTCCTTCATTTGCACGCGATCATGAATAAATTCGCTCATCTCGTTCCGGTTCGTTTTCGTACGACCATTATCGTGGCGCTTGCGGTATTCACCGCCCTTCCCCTGTCCTCCACGTCCGCCGCAGCGGCAGACACCAGCCCGGATCAACCAACCAACGTTGCCGTCCAGACGCGGCAATTGCCGCGCGTCGCCGTGCTTGCAACCGGAGGCACGATTTCCGGAACGGCAGATGCGCGCTCCGCTATCGGATACAACTCTGGCGAGCGGACCGGACAACAGTTGATCCGGGATGTGCCCGGCATCGACAAATTCGCCACGATCTCGGCGGAGCAGATTTCGAATATCGGCTCGCAGGACATGAACGACAAAGTCTGGTTCCAGTTGGCCAGGCGCATCAACGAGATTTTTGATCGCAGCGAGGCGGACGGCGTCGTGATCACGCACGGCACCGACACCATGGAGGAAACCGCATTCTTTCTGAAGAACGTCATCCATTCCAACAAGCCAGTCGTTCTGGTGGGATCGATGCGGCCGGGCGGCGTCACCAGTGCCGACGGTCCCAATAACCTGCTCGAAGCCGTCGAGGTCGCGGCCAGCCCGCAGTCGCAGGGGCGTGGCGTGATGGTGGTCATGAACGATACGATTCATGATCCGCGCTGGATCACGAAAACGAACACCACGTCGCTTCAGACCTTCCTCTCTCCCAACGCCGGGCCGATCGGCTATGTGGATCCGGCGTCGATCCGCTTCGTTGCGCCCGTCCTCGCGGCTCGCAAGCCTCCGTACACGCTGCCCGTCGACGGACAATTGCCTCGGGTCGAAATCGTCTTCGCGCACAGCAACATGGACGCGACACAAATCGATCACGCGATCGCAGACAAGGCGAAGGGGATCGTCATCGCCGGAGTCGGCGATGGCGACGTTTCCAACCAAGCCATGCTTGCGATGCAGCGCGCCGCAAAACTGGGTGTCGTTGTCGTCCGGTCGTCGCGGGTGGGATCGGGCTTCGTGAACCGCAATGTCGAAGTCGACGATGACAAGAGCGGATTCGTCGCCTCCCTCGATCTCAATCCAGAAAAGGCGCGTTTGCTCACGCAACTGCTGATTGCCAATGGGATCACGTCGCCTGCTCAGGTGCAGGCAGCGTTTTCTGCGACTTACTGAGCGAAGCCGGTGAAGATGGCGTCCGCATTGCGTGAGTGCGGGCGCGGTCCTGCATGCGACCGGGTACAACGCTACCAGCGTAAGATTGGAGCCTCCTGTAACCGGTGTATCGCAACGCAAAAGGCGGGCCTTACGTATGGAAATCAAATGGGTCGAGGACTTCATCGCCCTTGCTCAGTACCAGAGCTTTTCGCGCGCAGCGGAGTTCCGCAATGTGACGCAATCGGGGTTCAGCCGGCGCATTCAATCACTGGAGCAATGGGTCGGCGCGGAATTAATCGACCGCAGCAGTTTCCCTCCCGTGTTAACGCCCGCAGGTCAACTCTTTCGCGAAGCCGCTGAAGATATCCTCGACAGACTCTTCGATACCCGCGCCATCATCCGCACAGAAAAACGCATTGGCGGCAAGAGCCTCCAGATTGCGGCTGGGCACACGATCGCGCTGAATTTTTTGCCCGCCTGGCTCAAGGCGCTTTCCGCCCACTTCGGCGACGTGCGCGCGCGCGTGGTGCCGACCAACGTGCACGACTCGATCTTGATGCTCGTGAACGGCAACTGCGAATTGATGTTCGCCTACCACCACCCCGAGATGCCTTTGCATCTCGATCCCGCGAAGTACGAGCATCTCACCGTGGGTATCGACACGCTCATGCCGGCCACCAGGCCAAACCAGCGTAGCGCGCCGATGTATCGACTGCCGGGAACGGCAAAGCAACCATTGCCTCACATTTCCTATACGGAAACGAGCTATTTCGGGCGTTGCCTTGCGGTGCTGCTTGGCCGAGCCCCCTCTGCGCCGTCCTTGCTGCTTCACTATGAATCGGACATGGCCGAGGTGCTCAAAAAAATGGTCATGGAAGGCGAAGGGATGGCATGGCTGCCAAAGAGCGCGATCGCAGCGGAACTGGACGCTGGGGAACTGGTGCCCGCAGGACCGCCCGCCTGGAATCTGGATATCGAGCTTCGGGTCTACCGCGACGCATCGAACCGCAGCGAGTTTCTCGACACGCTCTGGCAGCATCTTCGCGCGGTTTCACAGTCCGGCGCCTAGGGTTTCCCCCCGGTTTTCCCGCGTTATGCAAAATTCGCATACGCACATGCCACAACGGCATCATCGATTATTTTGTCGTCCCTAGTATGCGTCTCAACGCTTGACCGAGTCGCAGCCGATCTCGCTTCAGGCGCCTTTCAACGTATACCGGTCATGTCTTGACCGCCTTGCGTCATACAGGGACGAACGGAAATGAAAAATCGCCTTACCTTTTATATCGCCGTTGGCATGATACTGGGCGTCATTGCGGGCTACGCTTGCCACGCCAGCACATCCGATCCGGCCACGCTCAAAGCCATCGCAGGATACTTCTCGATCGTCACGGACATCTTCCTGCGCCTCATCAAGATGATCATCGCGCCACTGGTGTTCGTCACGCTGGTGTCGGGACTGGCCGGCATGGACAGTGGTCAGGACGTAGGCCGCATCGGTTTGCGGTCGGTGGGCTGGTTCGTTTGCGCGTCGCTGATTTCGCTCACGGTGGGCCTCGTCTTCGCCAATCTTCTGCAGCCGGGCGCTGGCCTGCACATGGTCGCGGGTACCGCCGAGGTCGAAACCGGTCTGAACACCTCGGCCCTGAACTTCAAGGACGTCCTGACTCACGCCTTTCCGACCAGCCTGCTCGACGCCATGGCGCGTAACGACATCCTGCAGATCCTGGTCTTCTCCGTTTTCCTCGGCATTGGACTGAGCGCAACGAAGCGGGACGCCCGCGTCAAGGTCGTGATCGAGGTGATCGAAGGCATGGTGCCCGTCATGCTGCGCGTGACGAATTACGTCATGCGCGCGGCACCCTTCGGCGTGTTCGGCGCGATCGCTTCGGCGGTGACGCTGCGCGGCCTGGACGTCATCTACACGTATGGCAAGTTGATTGGCTCCTTCTATCTGGGGCTGGTCGTGCTCTGGGCAATCCTGATTTTCGTTGGCTATCTCTTCCTCGGCCGCCGCGTCGGCACCTTGCTCAAGGCGGTGCGTGAACCGGCGATGATCGCATTTGCGACCGCGAGCAGCGAAGCGGCCTATCCGCGCCTGACCGAGCAGTTGGAGCGCTTTGGCGTCGACAAGAAAGTCGTCGGCTTCACGCTGCCGTTGGGCTATGCGTTCAATCTGGACGGCTCGATGATGTATCAGGCCTTCGCGGCCATCTTCATTGCCCAGGCGTTCGGCATCAACATGCCGATCTCGCAGCAGTTCTTCATGCTGCTCGTGCTGATGCTCAGCAGCAAGGGCATGGCCAGCGTGCCGCGCGGCTCGGTGGTGGTGGTCGCGGCAGTGGCGCCGATGTTCCATCTGCCGGTCGAAGGGGTTGCGATGGTGCTCGCGATCGACCAGATCCTCGACATGGGCCGCACGATGACCAACGTGATCGGCAACAGCGTGGCGACCGCCGTGATCGCGAAGTGGGAAGGCGCGCGAGTGAGCAACGCCGCCGACTTCATCGAGGAGGACGAGCCCGTTTTCCGCCCCGCGCAAGGTGGCGCAAAATGACTTCCGATGTCGCCGGCCACAAGCGCAAATTCGGCATTGTCGGCGGTCTGGGTCCGCTGGCGAGTGCGGACGTCTTCTTCAAACTGGTGAAGGCGACGCCCGCATCGACCGATGCCGACCACTTCGACGCCATCTTTCAGCAGTCGCCATTTCCCAGCGCTGGCTCCGGAAGCGCCGCTACGACCGAACGCAAGCTGTACATCTTCGAGATGATTCGGGACTTCGAGAAGCGCGGCGTGACGACCGTCGTGCTGCCGTGCTTTCTCAGTCACACCTTCATCGACGAGCTGCGCGCGAATACGCGCTTGCAGATCGTGGACATGATCGAGGCGGTTCGCAGCCATGTTCGGCGCAAGTTCCCCGGTGCGAGCCGCATCGGCATGCTCGCCTCCGATTACACGCGGCAAAAGCGCCTGTTCGAACGGTACTTTGCGTCCCCCGAGTTCGAAGTCCTCCACCCCCGATGCGACGAGCGCTTCGATCCGGTTACGCAAGCCGTGTATGGAGCGGACGGCATCAAGAGCGGGAACCTGCGCGGGCGTCCTGTCGAGCTATTGCGTGAGGCTTGCCGGGATCTGATCGAACAAGGTGCCCAGGTGATCGTGCCCGGCATGACCGAAGTCGCGCTGGTCGCGGATGAAATCGGGCCGTTGGGCGTGCCGCTCGTCGATGCCAACCTCGCGTATGCGCAGTACATAGCGCAGTACGCCAATACGGGCGGTTACGGTTCGCCGTCGCACGCCTTCAAGGTCGGCGTCGTGGGCGGTGTCGGCCCCGCGGCGACAGTCGATTTTCTGCAGAAGATCGTCCGCAATACGCCCGCCACGCGCGATCAGGATCACATCAAGCTGCTGGTCGAGCAAAACCCGCAGATTCCGGACCGCACCGAGAACCTGATCGGCGACGGCGCGGACCCGACCGTCTCGCTGTATGCGACGTCCAAACGGCTCGAAGACGGCGGCGCGGACATCATCGCAATTCCGTGCAACACGGCTCACGCTTTCGTCGAGCGCATCCAGCCGTACCTCAACATCCCGATCGTGAACATGTTGACGGTCACAGTCAGCTATTTGCGCGAGAATTATCCGGCGCTTCGTGATATCGGCGTGCTGGCGACATCGGGCACGATCGAAAGCGGGGTCTATCGCAAGGCGCTCGAATCGCAGGGCCTTCGTCAGGTCGTGCCCTCGCCTGAGCTACAGGGGCGCGTGATGGAAGCCATCTATGGCAAACACGGTGTTAAAGCGGGATTCACCACGGGGCAGTGCCAGGCAGACATCGCTGCCGCCATGGAAGGGCTGATAGCCGAAGGCGTTGAAGTCGTTGTCCTCGGGTGCACCGAACTCCCCCTCCTTTTAACCGGTAGTGAATACGTGGGCACGAGCGGCGCGCGCGTCAGGCTCGTCGATCCCACCGATGTTCTCGCTCGCCGGTGCATCACGTATGCCTTGTCGGCTGAAGCGGCCGCTGGTTGACCGGATCCTTGTCCCATGGAGAAAAGCCATGTCTAATCGCTCTGAACGCATCGAACACGATCTTCTTGGCGACCTCGCCGTTCCCAACGAAGCTTATTACGGAGTCCATACGCTTCGCGCGCTGAGTAACTTCCCGATTACCGGCATTCCGATTTCGACCTACCCGAATCTGGTCAACGCCCTGGCGAGTGTGAAAGAGGCGGCGGCGCTGGCGAACCATGAATTACACCTGCTTCCCGAGCACAAAATGAAGGCCATCGTTCATGCGTGCCAGCAGATCCGTGACGGCGTTGCCCACGACCAGTTCGTCGTCGACGTCATTCAAGGCGGCGCCGGCACGTCAACCAATATGAACGCGAACGAGGTGATCGCCAATCTCGCGCTAGAACATCTCGGCCACGAGCGAGGCGACTATGCGGTATTGCATCCAAACGAAGACGTGAATCTCGGGCAAAGCACGAACGACGTTTATCCCACCGCGTTGAAAATCGCCACTTATATGGGCATTGCACAACTGGTCGATGCGATGGGCGTCTTGCGCGCGTCGTTCGAACGCAAAGCGCAGGAGTTTCGCGACGATCTGAAGATGGGACGAACACAGTTGCAGGACGCGGTCCCCATGACATTGGGACAGGAGTTCAGCACCTTCGCGGTCATGCTCGAAGAAGATCAGGAGCGTCTGCGCGAAGCGTCGAAGCTGATTTGCGAAATCAACCTGGGCGCCACGGCGATCGGCACGGGTATCAACACATCGCCCGACTATGCGCCGCTCGCCTGCCGCTATTTGGCCAGCGTCACGGGCATCCCCGTTACGACGTCGCCCAATCTGGTGGAGGCGACCCAGGACGTGGGCTCATTCGTCCAGCTGTCGGGGGTGCTCAAGCGCGTGGCCGTCAAGCTCTCGAAGACCTGCAATGATCTTCGCCTGCTTTCGAGCGGGCCGCGCGCGGGCTTTGGCGAAATCAACCTGCCGGCGGTTCAGGCAGGCTCCAGCATCATGCCGGGCAAGGTCAACCCAGTCATTCCGGAGGTCGTGAACCAGATCGCTTTCGAAGTCATCGGCAACGACGTGACGGTGAGTTTTGCCGCGGAAGCTGGCCAACTGCAGCTGAACGCATTCGAGCCGGTCATTGCGCACAGCCTGTTCAAGAGCGTTGCACACCTGCGTGCGGGGTGCCTCACCCTGGCTTCCAGGTGTGTCGACGGGATTACGGCCAATCGCGATCGGCTTCGCTCGCTCGTTGAAAACTCGATCGGCATCGTGACTGCACTGAACCCGTATATCGGCTATACGAATGCAACCCAGGTGGCCCAGGAAGCGCTCGCATCGGGAAGAAGCGTCGCAGAAATCGTCATCGAGAGAGGACTACTCACACAGGCCCAACTCGAAGACATTCTGAAGCCAACGATGCTGACGCAGCCGAGGCATAACCTTCCCCTTTCATAATCAGCGTTTGCTGGGATCGGACAGCGCACGTCGCGGCCGCGCTGTCCGACGACATCGCGCTCGAAATACCCTGAAGGCCGCGCTGTTTCAACCGCCGGCCTCGCTGCGCTCACTCACGCGCGTACGCTCATGCCTCGCATGCGCCTTGCGAAATGGGCGCGCTCCGCGTCGTCCATCAGCGCCAGAAACTGGTCCGCTTCCATATGAACCAGTTCTTCGTGATCGCCGGCCTCGAAGTAGATGTCCGGCTGGCTGGCCAGGTTCGCCTCGAGGTAGGTCTTCATGCCATACGCCGCGCAGATTGGCGGCAGCGCCCCTGCGTCGCAGTCCTTGAACAGTTCGCGCAGTTCAGCCTCGGTAGCCAGGCCGAGCCGGCGCCCTGTCTTGCTCCAAAGCTCAGACAATTGCACGGCATAGGTTGAAGGCAGCACGACGGCCACGTAGCCGTGCTCGTCTTCGAGCAGCACTGTTTTGGCGAGACGGTCGCCGGGAATGTGCGCCGCAGCAGCGCTCTCCATGCTCGAATGACTGTATGGGTGGCGCACGATTTCGTAGCGTGAGCCCTTGCTGCGCAGGCGCTCCTGCAAAGTGATCGACATCGACATGGCACACCTCCTGTCGAATGCGTAGAAGAAAACCAGCCGCCGGTGATCTCTTCAGAATAGGTCACGCGCGCGCAAATCGCACGCCGGCCGCATCGGGCAGATGCCGTGGCGCTTCGACGCGGAATTGGGTAGCCAACGAGGATGGCCGGCAGTTCGCTGTCAAATGCCTTGCGGCGGTCAATGCCGGGACTGCATCGTGGTTGCTCATTACGACGTCGCTCTCACAGAGAAAAAATATCGTCTGGCGTGCGCCAGACGATCTAATTTTGCATTTGCATCGCGACAGATAATTTTGGCGATCATCACGCGTTCGTAGGATTGGCGATGTGTCAAAGGGGCCTTCGAAACGAAGGACCGTACGGGCGACAGCCTCTCACCAACCTGCTTGAGATCCGACCATGAACTATTCGCGAATCGCGCTGCATGCACTCGCTGTTTTTGCCGTTGCACAAACCTGCGTGGCGCACGCAGATACGACCGTCAAGATTGGCGTGGCGGCCCCCCTGACGGGAGAAATCGCTCATATTGGCAAGGACAGCGAAGACGGCGCACGACTGGCAATCGAAGACCTGAACGCAAAGAAAATCAGGATCGGCGGACAGACGGTGATCTTCGCCCTGGATTCCCAGGATGACGCGGCTGACCCGAAGACGGCTGTCACTGTCGCGCAAAAACTCGTCGACGATCGTGTTGCCGGCGTCGTTGGCCACCAGAATTCGGGCACTTCGATCCCGGCGTCAAAAGTCTACGCCGAAGCTGGGATACCTATGATCACCGAGTCCGCAACGAATCCCACGCTAACGAATCAAGGCTTTAAAACCGTCTTCCGAATGGTCGCGAACGATAGCCGTCAAGGATCTGTCATCGGTACTTACCTGGTTAAAAACCTCCAGGGCAAGAAGATTGCCATCGTCGACGATCGCACTGCATATGGCCAGGGCCTGGCAGATGAGGTCGCCAAGGCTGTCGTGGCCGCCGGAGGCGAAGTGGTCGATCGAGAGTACGGCACTGATAAAACGGTCAACTGGATGGCAGTCCTCACCACTGTAAAAAACCACCGGCCGGACGGCATTGCCTTCGTTAGCGTCGACACGTCTGCTGCGGCATTTCTCAAGCAGGCTCGGGCGCTCGGATTGACGGCGCCTGTCATTGTCGGCGACGCGGCATGCACGTTGCAGCTAATCAAACTTGCAGGGTCCGCAATGAACGACAACGTCTATTGCACGCTCGCGGGCGTTCCGACTGCGAGCATGCCCCAGGGTCCGGCATTCTTCAAACGCTTTCAGGAGCGCTTCGGCACACCGGTACAACTGTATGCCCCCTACGCGTATGATGCGGTGCTCGCAATGGCAAACGCCATGCAAGCAGCCAACTCCGTGGATCCCAAAGTCTACCTGGCGAAACTGCGCAGCGACACGGTCGAAGGCGTGACCGGTCGCATTCAGTTCGATGACAAGGGTGACATCAAGAACGGGGCAATAACGGTGCGCCAGTACGGCCAGAACGCATGGAATGACAAGACCGTGGTTCGATAATCGGAGCCGCTCAGGCAACCGCTCAGGCAACCGTTCTATCAGGCAGGGCCATTTCCGGTGCGTGGCTGGAAATAAGCCGGAATGGCCCACCGCGATGCTTGATCGACTAGAGGCTAATGTCCGCCTTGAGGATATCGACGGCGTTCGACACAAAACCAAAGCACCGCTTGACGTTATAGCAGGTCGCTTCGACGCAAAAATCTGGCGAGGTCGTCGCGCTACAGTCAGCGAGCAGGACGCAGTTATAGCCCAGGCAGTGAGCGTCAACCAGCGAATGCAGAACGCACTGATCGATGTTGACTCCAGCGAAAAACACAGTGTCGATCTTGTGGTTCCGCAGCATGCTGTCGAGAGGAGTGTCCCAAAACGCACTGACCCGGTATTTATCGACAGCCATATCACCCGGCTGCGGCGCAAGACCCTCTGTGATAGCCGAATCCCATGAACCGGCCACCAGCGCCCTCCCCGATTCATCGGAGTACGATTCGCCGGGACCGATTGCTGAAGCATCTTTCTTGAAGCCATTAAAGTGGGTCGGGAAGCTGTTTGCAAGGTCCGGGCGAAGACCCCAATTCACCCAGATGACCGGCGAACCCCAGTCGCGGAAAACCGGGAGGATCTGATTGAGTCCCGCAATCGGTCCACGAAGCTTCGAAATGTCTCCACCCTGGCGATCGACTCGACCTTCCTTCGAGCAGAAGTCGTTCTGCATGTCGATCACGACGATCGCGCTGCGCGAAGTGTCAAGCACGATGTTTTTCGGCTCCGCGGCAAGCCTTATCTTTCTGGTTGGTCGAGCGCTAACGCTCAGATCAATCTCCGATTCCGACACCCTCCACTTGTTGTTTTCGGAGGATCCCAACTCGAATGAATATTCTCCATCTGATTTCACGGTGCAAGGCTCCTGCTCGCTGTTTACGCTCGTTCGATGTCAAGACTGAGGCGAATGCGCGTCACGCGCACGGCGCCACCATGACGCTAGCGAAGGGGGATCCGTCACGGGCCACGCTTCGCTAGCGAATCCCCTTCACAGGCAGCTCGGAATATCGTCCAGAACCGACCCGCAGGCGGCCGGTTAGCCGAACAGCTTGTTCGCTGCCTTCGCGATCAATTCCCCCTGGAAGCGGGCGCCGTCCAGGTCGATCTTGCTCGGCTGCCGCTGTCCCTGTCCGCCAGCAATCGTCGTCGCGCCGTAGGGAGCCCCGCCCGCGATCTCATCCAGCGTCATCTGCGCTTGATAGCTGTATGGCAGACCGATGACGACCATGCCGAAGTGCAACAGGTTGGCGATGACCGAAAAGAGCGTGGCCTCCTGCCCGCCGTGCTGCGTGGCCGTCGATGTGAAAGCACCGCCGACCTTGCCGTTGAGCGCACCGCTCATCCACAGGCCGCCGGCCTGGTCCAGAAACGCCGCCATCTGCGACGACATGCGCCCAAAGCGGGTCGGCGTTCCGATGACGATGGCGTCGTAATTGGCGAGATCCGCAACGACTGCGACCGGCGCCTTCTGGTCGAGCTTGAAATGGCCGGCTGCGGCGATATCCTGTGGCACGGTTTCAGGTACACGCTTGACGTCGGCGCTGGCACCCGCGGCGCGGGCGCCCTCTGCAACGGCCTCGGCCATGGCTTCGACATGCCCATAGGTGGAGTAGTACAGCACCAGAACTTTCGACATAACAGGCTCCTTTCAACGTTTCCGGCGACGCCGGGATCGGGAGGTTTGTGACGCCTGGAATAACGGGTAACTCAACTGCCCATCTGCAAATACACGGCGATCAGTACAGCGCCACGTACCTCGAATTGGTCCGTATCGTCAGCCTTTGATGAACGACGACACAGTTTCGTTCCGCCATGCTTCCCTCAATCAGGTTCGCGGCACATAGCGGCAAACATGGAGATGCAATGGCCGCCACACTGAGCGACGTTGCCTTCTGCGAAACGATAACGAACACCACGCGGATCAGGAGCCGAGAACGCTGGAAGCCTCGTCTTGCGCCTCCCGCTGCCCCTGACCGTGGGTGCGCGTGCGCACGAACGCCGCGGCAAGAGCCGAGGCCAGCAATGCCGCAATGGCCCCCAGCAGGAATGCGAGGTGATAGCCGCCGTTGAGGGCCGCAGCGGCTTCGGCGCCCGCCGCGGCCAGTTTGTCCGTGCGCGCGGCCGCGAGGCTCGCGAGGATGGCGAGGCCCAGCGCTCCGCCCATCATGAACGACGTGTTGACCACGCCCGAGGCCAGGCCCGACTCGTCCGGCGCGACATCGCTCATCGCGGCCAGCAAGACCGGGTTGAAGGCCACGCCCGCCCCGAGACCCATCAGCACCATGCCCGGCAACACGTCGAACATGTAGCTGCCCCCGACCGGCGCACGCGCGAACAGCGCCAGCCCGGCTGCCGCCAGCAGCAAACCGACCGTCAGCGGCGCGCGAATCCCAAAGCGCATCACCAGCCTTGCCGAAAGCCCCAGCGAAAAGGCCGCCATGATGATGTTGGACGGCAGGAACGCGAGCCCCACCTGCATTGCGCTGTAGTTCAGCAAGCGCTGCATGTAGAGCGCGGAGATGAAGAACCACGCGAACAGCGCAGCGGCCCACAGCACGCCCACCACATTGGCCGTGGCCACGTTGCGCAGCGCGAACATGTGCAGCGGCATGAGCGGATGCGACACGCGCGATTCGATCACGAGGAACACGATCAGGAGCGCGATGGCAATCCCTAGCTGGACGAGCGTTTGTGCGGACGTCCAGCCCGCTTCGTTGCCATGCACGACGGCGTACACGGCCAGCATGAGCGAAGCGGTCACGGCGATCGCGCCCGCCACATCCAGCCGCGCGCGATCCGCGAGCGGCTTGCCCGCCGGCAGCAGCGCCACGCACCCCGCATACACGGCCACGCCGATCGGCAGGTTGACGAGGAAGATCCAGTGCCAGCTCAGCGCACTGGTGAGCAAGCCGCCCAGCAGCACGCCGATACTGCCGCCGCCCCCGCCCACGAACCCGTAGATGCCCATGGCCTTCGCGCGGTCCGCCGGCGAAGTGAACAGGCTCATGATGAGTGAGAGCGACACGGCCGAAACCACCGCGCCGCCCAAGCCTTGAACGGCGCGTGCCGCAATCAGGATTCCTTGCGAATTAGCGACGCCGCAGGCCGCCGAAGCCAGCGTAAACACCGTGATACCCAGCAGGAACAAACACCGATGGCCAAACAGGTCGCCGAGCCGCCCGCCCAGCAGCAGGAAGCCGCCGAACGTCAGCATATAGGCGTTGACGACCCACACGAGCGAGGTCTCGGTGAATTTCAGGTCCGCCCGGATGGACGGCAGTGCAACGTTCACGATGGTCGTGTCCAGCACGATCATCAGCACGCCGAGGCACAGCACCATGAGTGCCAGCCAGCGTTTTCGTTCGTCGATTCCATGCGTCATATCACGGCTCCTGCCCACGCGTGTGCATCAGCGCACCACGCCGCTGGCGCGCAGATCGCGACCGATGCGCGCGATCTCCCTTTCGCCTTCGATCAGTGCGGCGGGGCTAGTATGCACCGAGTAGTAGCCGACGTGTAGATCGTGCGGATGCGCAATCGCCGTACCGAGCACGAAGCGCACGTCGGTCATCGCCCGGAACTCGATCGCCGCATCGGAGCGGTCGAATACGGCCAGTTCACCTTCGCCGACGGGCTCGGGCGTACGCAGGCTGCCGTCCATCACCGCGACCCAGCCGACATCGTGGCCCCGCGGCGGCTGGCAGGTCCAGTGCTCGCCAGCCTTGAGCTGCACGACGAAATAGTTGATGCCGCCAGGCGCATCGACCGGGCTGACCGCGTTGCCGCTACGACCGAGGAGCACGCGCGCCGGGCCGTCCGATGGGATCTCGCCAGCAGATAGATGCTGGCTGAACGCGGGCGCCAGTTCGCGCTCGGGCGGCAAGGCAACCCACAACTGGAACGCCTTGATCGGAGGCTCGACCGAGCCGGTATGCCACACGCCGCGGCCAGCGCTCATCCATTCGATGTCGCCCGGCCCCATCGTTCCTTCATGGCCGGTCGATTCGGCATAGCGCCCGCGTCCTTCCATCGCGAGGGTCAAGGTCGCGATGCCCGAATGCGGATGCCAGCCGAAACCCGGCTCGCCAATCGCCTCTTGCGTATCGATGAGATCGAGAAATACGAACGGCTTGATCATCTCGCCAATGTCGTTGGGGCTGACCATGCGCACGACCGGCCCGTGCGCACGTCCGCGCGTGCGAAAGATCACGTTACGTCCGCTAATGACGTTGGGTGCGGGCGGAGTTGGAATGACGGCATTCATGGGTCGTTCTCCAGATTTCCGGGGTTTGTCTTTTCAGTTGAGCGCAGGCATTGCGAAGTTCGCCTTGACTCATGCGGCAAACTTCGTCGCCTGCTGGCGTGAATTTCGATGACTGGCGGCGTTGGCTCACGCCGCGAGTGCGGCGGTGTCTTTCCTCGCCGCATCCATCGCACCATCACGCGCCTCCGTGCCCATTGCCACACCTTCCGCGCGAATGAACGTGATATCCGTGATACCCAGAAATCCGAAGGCGACCTTTAGATAGGTTTCCTGATGATCGAACAGCGCAGCGGGCGAACCTTCGCTGTATACGCCGCCACGCGACGAGGCAATGACGAGTTTCTTGCCGCCACACAGTCCGACCGGGCCCTGGTCTCCGTAGCGGAACGTCTTCCCAGCAACGGAGATGCGGTCGATCCAGGCCTTCAGTTGCGAGGGCACGCCGAGGTTGTACATCGGCGCGCCGATCACCACGATATCGGCGGCGAGGAACGCATCCAGCGCGGCCGCGCCCAAGGCAATGTCGGTTTTCAGTTCGTCGTCGACTGGTGCGCCTTGCGCGGCCGCGAGGTGTGCCGCCGTAAGATGGCCGATCGGCGTGGCGGCCAGGTCGAGGCGTGTGACCGTCAGGTCCCGATGGCTGCCCCGGAACGTCGCGACGACATTCGCCGACAACTCACGGCTGACGGAGCCTTGACCGAGGATGCTGGAGTCTACGTGCAAGAGTTTCATGAGCGTTTCCTTAAGACGTTAGGTTGCGGCGCCGGTGGGCGCAATCGCTACGAATCCCAAGTATGGGATCGAGAAACGCTTCACACTAGATGGTAGAATCGGATTGCATTTATCCATTTATGGAGCAATAGCATGCTCGATCTGAATGATCTGGCGTTGTTCGTGGAGGTAGTTCGCGCGGGAAGCTTTTCCGAGGCGGCGCGGCGTCTGCGCATGCCGGCCAATACACTGAGCCGGCGCATCGATCAGCTCGAAGGACAACTAAGCACTCGCCTGTTGCATCGCTCGACGCGCAAGCTCACGCTCAGCACGGAAGGGCAAACGCTGTTCGAGCGCTATGCGCCGGCGATCGACCAGATCCTCGAAATCGGGCGGCTCCATGCCGACGAGCAGACGCCCTCCGGCTCGGTTCGCATCACCGCTTTGGCCGGCCTGTTCGAAGTCTTCCACATGGAATGGCTGGTCGAATTCTACGCGCGCTATCCCCACATCAGCATTGAGTTCGTACTCGACGATACGCCGTCCGACCTGATCGCCGAGCGTATCGACCTGGCCTTGCGCATGGGCGTCGAGACCGGCAGCGGCTTCAGGGTGCGCAGGCTGGCGCCGAGCGAGATGATCCTCGCGGCGAGCCCGGCCTATCTGAAACGGCGCCCCGCTCCGCGTACGCTGCGTGAACTCGCCGAACACGACTGCCTGACGATTTCGAATCGCCAGGGTCGCAACACCTGGCACTTGCAGAGTGCGCGCGGCAGTCAGGACGTGTCGATCAATAGCCGGTTCGCGGTCAACGACATGCGAGTGCTGACGCAGGCCTGCATCGCCGGACTCGGTATCGCGCTGCTGCCGCAGCTGCTCGTCGAGCCCGTCTTGGCGGAAGGGAAACTGGTGCGCGTGCTTCCCACTTATCGACGCTCGAGCACCAACCTCGGCTTGCAGCTCGTCTACACGAGCCGTCCACCCGTGCCGCCCGCGGTAGCCGTCTTCGCCGAATTTCTCATTGAGAAGCTGGGTGACGCGTTGACAAGTCCACCACTGGCTCGTCCGAACCGATAGCTTCGTTGCGTTGCCCGGAGTGTGCAACGCCTGCAGCAGTTTCGCTCCCGTTTCGCCGCGTCAGCTTGCGGCGCGCGAGCAGCGTATTGGCAAACCACTGCAGCGCACCGCACAGCAGCAGATAAACGAACCCGACGAACAGGAAGATTTGCGCCGGATACACGAGCAGCCGATTGTTGAGCTGATTGGCGAGGAAGGTGAATTCCGGCACGCCGACGATATAGGCGAGCGACGTGTCCTTGATCAAGGCGACCCACTGGTTGACGAACGACGGCATCATGACCCGCACGGCTTGCGGCAGGATGACTTCGCGTAATGCCTGCCAGGGCGTCAGGCCAAGCGAGAGCGCTGCCTGGCGCTGCCCTTCGCTGATCGACGCGATGCCCGCATAGACCGAGTGCGAAAGATACGCGCCGCCGATCAGCGCGAGCGCGCATACGACGGCCGCAAGACCCGGAACGTCCACGTGCAGCAAGATCGGCATCAGGAAGAAGGTCCAGAAAATCAGCATCAGCACGGGTATCGCGCGAAAGAACGCGACAACGGCGGTCAGTGCGAGACGCACGCCTGAGCGCGTCATGGCGAGCGCGCCGCCAACGGCGAGTCCGATCAACGCCGAGAGCAGCGCCGAGACGACCGAGAGCGCGATCGTCAGCGCGACGCCGCCCAGCGGCCCCGCGGGAAACGCGCCGATCATCAGATAGCGCAAAGCAGGAAGCCACTCGAATTCGTTCATGCACGGCCTCGCTGCCAACCGCGCAGGCCTGCGCGTTGCCAGACCACCAGCGCGACCTCGATCACCGCGATGGCCAGCACATAGAATACGGTCGCGGTTCCGAATGCCTGAAACGTCCTGAAGCTTTCGGTGTCGACCTGGCGCGACATGTACGACAGTTCGCCAACGCCTATCGCCATCGTCAGCGACGAGTTCTTGATCACATTCATGTATTGGCCGGCGAGCGGCGGCGTCGCAATGCGCAATGCCTGCGGCAGGATCACATGGCGCAGGGTCGCGTAGCGGCCCATGCCAAGCGCCGCAGCGGCGTGCCACTGGGCGCCGTTCACGCCGCGCATGCCCGCAAGAAACTCTTCGCCGATGAAAGCGGTGGTATAGCAGGTCAGTCCGACCCAGCCAGCGAACCATTCGAAACTCGGCCAGCGGAGCGCGAGCGGCCCGAGCGTTGCCACGTGCGGGGTGTTAAGCCAGGTCATCCAGGCGGCTGGCAACACGGCCGCGGCGCCGAAGTACCAAAACAGCAATTGAACGAGGAGCGGCGAATTGCGAAAGACAAACACATAGAGCGCCGCCCCGCGTGCAATCGCGCGGGTGCGGGCGGTGCGCGCAACCGCCAGCAGAAAGCCCAGCGGCGTCGCGCACGACGCCGCGCAGGCAGAGAGCATCAGCGTAACGAAGAAGCCCTGTTCGAGCCACGCGAGATACTTCGGTTCAAGCCAGTTATGCATGAATCGGGCGCAGCGCTCAACTGTTCTTTTGCGGATCGCCGATCTTGAAGAGACGGGGCAGCGGAGCCGCACTCTTCGGGCCGAACCATTTGTCGTAAATCTGCGCGGCTTCGCCGTCGGCTTCCAGATGCGTCAGCGTGCTGTTCACCACGTCGAGCAAGCGCGTTTCGCCTTTGGGCACGCCAACGCCTTCGTAGTCGTTCGAGATCGTGAACGGGGAAATTTCGTAGTTCGCCTTGTCCGGCGCACGCGCAAGCAGCGCGACGAGTTTCGGACCGTCCTGCGTAATGGCCTGCACGTTGCCCGTGCGCAGCGCCGCGAATGCGAACGGCGTGTCGTCATAGGCGACGATGGTGGCGTTCGGGAATTTCGCGCGTACCTGCTGCTCGTTGGTCGTGCCTTTGTCTGCGCCGATACGCAGGCCGTTGAGTTGTTCCGAAGACTTGAGCACGCCCTTCTTCGCAATGAACTGCGTGCCGGACGCGAAATACGGCGTACTGAAATCCACTTCCTTTTTGCGATCGTCGGTAATCGTAAAGTTGGCAAATACCAGATCGACTTTGCCCGACTTCAGGAACGCGATGCGATTGGCGGGATTGGTGGGCTGAATTTCGAGCTTCACACCGAGGCTCTTCGCCACGGCGCGCGCATAATCCACGTCGAGCCCAGCGATCTGATTGTCTTTCGGATCGACGAAACCGAACGGCGGATTGCTGTCGAATGCAGCCACGCGCAACACGCCCGCCCGCTTGATGTCGTCCAAACGATCCGCATGCGCAGCACTCGATGCCACGACCAGAAGCGCCGTCAACAGTGCGCCTGGCACTGCGCCCCAGATGCTTTTTCTCATTTTCGAATTTCCTTCTTATTGTTGCCGTTGCGCTGACACCGGACATTCGCGCTGGCGAAGTACGCAGCCTATCGGTACGACGCGTGCGAAGGAACCAAGCATTTCTCAGATCGAAAGCGCCGCTAACGATATGGACCAACGGCACGGGTTTCCCCACGTTATGAGCGCTTGAGATACAGCGATGAAGCGCGCCATGCTCGCCACAGGCGCCGGCAGTAATGTTGACGCCTGCGCCTTCGCGCACGTGGTTTGCTTCGCAACTCTTGCCGGGCGAATGGCGTCGACCCGGTAATGTCGACTATCGCCAATCCCTTCGACGCGCATTTCTTTCGCGCGAGTAATTTGAATGCGAATACGTTCCGAAGTTCTTACAAATTCAAGGGGTTATCACCCTTGACCTGGGCACGAGGGCTGCTTACGATCGACCTGCGGACTTTGCTTTGACCCGTTTCATTGTGAGTCGAGTTCCGACTTCAGCGATGCTGCCCGCAAAGCCCGCTTTGTTTGCACTAGGGGGCTTTTATGTCTTACCGCCGCTGGACGTCTCCTGCCGAGACCGCAGAATGGATCATCCTCGTCGGCGCGGCTTTCGCAGTGCTGGGCGGATGGATACCCTGGATGGGCCACGCGCCTTACTACTTCGTAGCCGGTGTTGCACTGATCGGCGCGGGCATCCTGATGCTTTGGAACCGCTCTGCCGGACTATGGTGGTATTTCGCCATGTTCGCCGCTGCCCTGATCTGGTCTATCTTCAAGGTCGGGCTGGATGGCTGGAGCCTGCTGCCGCGACTCTTCGTGCTCGCCCTGATCGGCATCGGGATAAGCCTCGTCATTATCACCAGCAGTTCGGCAGTCGGCCGGCCGCTACGCGTAGCGGCAATCATCACAGCAGTGATCTACGTCGCCGCCATTGCCACCATGCTCTGGTCCGCCATCTACTGAGCGCGACCGCTCGCGTCCATCCGCACACAAGCCTTGCGGGTTCAGCCAGGCGCAGCATTTCCCGTCGGTCGGATCTCCATATGGTTGATCATTCAACTGAATAATCGACCGGCAACACATACTGAACGGCAAACGCATTCAGCGAATGGTTCGGTGCGTTTTACCGCACGCGCGCATTCCTCTTACCACGCCTCTTCCACGCATTAGTCGTCCCCCGCCAATTTCAAGCAATCGGAATACTTTGGCGCGCTGCATCGCTTATTTCGATGGATCATATGGATATGTCTCCGATATTCATATGCATCTCTTTCGAAGTACATATTGATGAGCCGAATGTGAAATTGACGCTCCGCCGAATCGGACTACCGGGCATTGCGTTGCGTCGACGCCGACTTGCTGGAGATACGCTTCGTCGAGTGCAAGGGTCTCCTTCACGAGGCGCTTTTGCGTGCGCCGCAGTCGTGGGTCTTGCGCTCGCTTCCGGAGCGCTGGCGTTTGCTGTCCGGCTACGCTATGGAGCTGTCGCGCTTCCCCACCTTTGACGCCTTCATCGCCACGCGGCCCGACTCGCTGCGTCGCCCATTGCGACGACTGGCCAGGCGGCTATCGGAGGATGGCGCAGTCGAATACGGTTGGTGTCAGGACGCAAGCGACGCGCGTGCGGTATTGACCTGGCTCTTTGAGAGAAAGCGCAACTGGGTGCTCGCGCGCGGCCTCGACGCCCCCTATCTGATGAATGACGACGTCCGCGACTTCTTCATCGACCTCGCCGAGCGGACCGATCTCGCCGCGACGCCTTTAGTCTCATTCGTCAAACTCGACGGCGTGCCCATTGCGGCGGCCGTCAACCTGGTCGGACCGCGCAAACTGGAATATTTCATCACGACCTACGACGAAGCCTATGCCGCGCGCTCCGTCGGCAACCTGCTGGTCGATAGCATGGCCAGATGGGCGCTCGAGAACGGCCGCGATTTTGACTTCCGGCCATACTTCTCGAGCTACAAGGAGCGGTGGTCAAATCATAAAGGCTGGTATGAGTCGCATTTCGTCGTCCTCACATGGCGCGGCAGGCTCGCTGAATTCCCCCTTGCGGGGGAGCAGCTTCGACGCGTGTTGCGTAGAGCGCGCGAGTTCGCCATCGACCCGCTGCGCGCGAAGGTGCACGCCCTCACGTCGGCGCGGTAGACGCTGAACGCCGCAATCGATGCTCAGCCGCAGTGCCGGTTTGTCCAGGCCTTCACGTACGCGGGGGCCTCGCGCTCCGGCGTTGCGGTGTCGGCCTCGGGCGGCAACGGTGCAAGCGTCAACGGCAGCACGCCTGCCCAGACGGGCCGATCCATATCCTCCTCGTCGTCCTTCGGGCCGCCCGTGCGAATCTTCGTCACGGACTCCGCGAGCGCAATGCGCATCACTGTGGTCGCCGCCATCTCCTTGCGATTGCCCGCCCGCACTTCATGCTTGCGGCCCGGCGCGATGTGGTCCATGAAGGCGTCGAGCACGGCAGCCATGTGCGCCTCCTTCACCACCTCGAACACGCCGTAAATTACGGCGGAGCGATAGTTCATCGAATGATTGAACGCCGAGCGCGCGAGCACCAGACCGTCCAGATGCGTAACGGTCACGCAAACCTGGGCGCCATCGGCGGCGAGGCGCAGCATGCGGCTGCCGTTCGAACCATGAATGTAGAGATGATCTCCCTCGCGCCAGCATGCGGTGGGTATGCAATGCACGCCGTGCTCGTCGGCGAAGGCGACATGGCAGACGTAGGCGTCGTCAAGAATCGCGTGCAGCGTCGCCGCGTCGTAGTGCGCGCGTCGCGCCACCCGGCGCACGCGCGTACGTTGCGAAGGCGCCGCGCTGTTGTCGGCGGCGGGATCGTTGACGGCATCGGCAAGGGACATCGGTTTGCTTCCTCTACGGTTCGGGTTGCGATGCCGCCTACGATAGACAACGCGTGGCCCCATGGGTAGATCCAGACTTGCTTTGTGCGGTGGGGCCACGGAGTGGCTGCCGGACCTTCTAGCGTAGGTAATACACCGTAAACCGTTAGATTCATGACTCCATCGCTCTAAATCCACCCGAGCGAGATTCATCAGGAAAAAGCTGCAATATCGAAAAATCTCCTGTACAATCCGGCCTCCTTGATTCCCCGATAGCTCAGTCGGTAGAGCGCCGGACTGTTAATCCGTAGGTCCCTGGTTCGAGCCCAGGTCGGGGAGCCAGACATGCGGGAGTAGCTCAGTTGGTAGAGCGCAACCTTGCCAAGGTTGAGGTCGCGAGTTCGAGACTCGTCTCCCGCTCCAGCACATAAGCCATCACACAAGCGGGTCCATCCGCCTGCAATCAGGACAGCGACCCAGTGCGCTTGTTGTGGCCCGTGTCGCTGCCCTTGTCCTGCGGCAGCGAAAACCGGAAGCACGCCCCCTTGCCCTCCAGCGAAGTCGCTTCGATCTGGCCGCCGTGAGCCTCGACGATCGACTTGCAGATCGACAGCCCCATTCCCATGCCCGCGTCTTTCGTAGTCGCGAGCGAGTCGAAAAGGTTGTGCACGACCTTTGCGGCGATGCCCGGGCCCGTGTCCGTGACCGACACCCAAAGCGCCGCATGCGCGTCACCGCTCGTCTGGATCTCGATCTGCTTTTCGCGCCCTGAGGCTTCGCTCATCGCTTCGAGCGCATTCAATATCAGGTTCATGATCACCTGCTGAAGCAGGATGCGGTCGCCTTCAACGAGGAGCGTCTGTGCCGAGAAGTTGCCTATAACCCGCACGCCGCTACTCTGTATCTGCTCGCGCAGCAGCCCCACGACTTCGCGGATCGCTTCGTGGATATCCATGGGCCCGATCTTCGGCGGCGACTTCCTGACCATCGCCCGGATGCTCTCGACGATATTGGCCGCGCGCTGGCTGCTCGTGGAAATCTGTTCGAGCATGGCGATCGCCTCGCCCAGATTAGGCACATCGCGTTCGAGCCACTGCATGGCGGCGATCGAACTCATGCCGATCGCACTGACCGGCTGACTGACTTCGTGCACGATAAACGCCACGAGTTCGCCGAGCGCCGTGAGATTCGCGGCGCGGTCCAGCTTGCCTTGCGTGTCGCGAAGATGCCGTTCCGCCGCCGCGCGCCGCTCGTGCTCTGACTCGATATTCTGATAGAGCTTCGCGTTCTCGAGCGAAATGGCCGCCTGCGAGGCGAGCACTTCGAGTATGCGCAATCGCGCCAGCGTAAACGTGCCTGAAATCTGGCTATTCTCCAGATAAAGCAAGCCCGTGAGCTCACCTTGCTTGATGAGCGGGACGCACATGATCGAGCGCGAGCGGTGCGACCGAACATACGCGTCGATGCCATAGTGCGAATCGGCCAGCGCGTCGTCCAGCAGGACCGATTCCTTGGTGCGCAGCGTGGTGTACGCAATGGAGGCGGCCACGATGTCCGATAACGCCGTCGTGCGCTCGAAGCTCACTTCCACCGCACCGTTGCCAACCGTTGCCTGTGCAACGACATTGAGCATGCCTTGTTCGAGCAGGCACAGCACGACGCGGTCGGCGCCAGCATACTGAAGCGCAATGTCCAGCAAGACCTGAATGAGTTGCGGCAGCGAGATTTCACCCGACAAGGCTTGCGCCGCGCGGATCACCGCGTCCACGTCGAACTGATGCTCCGTTCCGCCGAGCGTGAGGCCCGTGGCCCGCGGCGTCGCGGCACGCGCTATGCCCAGCGAAGGGAATTCGTCTTCGAGCTGCCTGACCTTCGCATCGGCGCCCCAGCACGCATAGGCGCTGCGCGCCTGCAAGAGGTAGCCCTGCTCCGCGGCATGCCAGCCCTGATGCGCACAAAAGCGCGCCGCCAGTTCGCGGGCAAGGCCTTGAAG
This sequence comes from Paraburkholderia sp. JHI869, assembly GCF_038900775.1. Lineage (NCBI taxonomy): Bacteria > Pseudomonadati > Pseudomonadota > Betaproteobacteria > Burkholderiales > Burkholderiaceae > Paraburkholderia > Paraburkholderia sp. JHI869. The sequence continues at coordinate 174,302 of NZ_JAYMSC010000015.1, read as the reverse complement.
ATGGAACGCCTGCGTTTGCTCGGCGAGCGCTATCGCTTCCTCGTACAGCCCTTGCGCGCCCGCCGTGTCTCCCCGCGCGAACGCCAGTTCGGCCCGCACCAGCCGCTCGCGCGAGCGGAAATTGTCGGGCGACTCGTCCGCCCATACGTCAAGCACCGCTAATTGTTCGTGCACGACCTGCAGATGCGCATCGCGCGCCTGGCCCGCCGATTGACGGCTCAGCTTGAGCCGCAGCAGCGCGCGGTAGAAGATGAAATCCACCATTTCGATGAACGCCGGCGACGACCAGGCCGTGCGGCTGGCCTCATCCTCGGCGCGCAACGCCGTTGCGTAGTGCCCGAACAAATAGGCCGTTTGAAGCTGGTAAGTCCAGAACGAAAACGCCGCGAGGTCGCGGTTCGACTCACGGCTCAAACACTCCTTGAGCAATGCCATGTAATCGGCGTTCGGGTCTTCTACCCCCACGTCCACGGGCAAGCCGCGCATGGCGCGAATCAACCACGCCTGGGCGAGCACGGCATCGATGACCAGTGAAAATCCCGCCTGGCGAGCCACCTTGATGGCGTCTTCCACGCACTGCTGCGCATCGGAAAGCGATACGCCCGCGAATATCAGGTTCGCGCCCAGGTTGCGCCGCGCGTAGACCGAGAAGGTAATGTCGCCTTCCTGCGCGGTCCGGCGTATCGATTCCTCGATATGGCGCCGCGCCGACGACGCCACACCGGTCCAGGGCAGGTTGACCGTGCCGTAGCACATCTGCACGCGCCCCTGGTATTGCGCAATGCCGCGCTCCGCCGGCAAGCGCATGGCCAGTTCGCCGAATCGCGCGACAGTCGGGTAATCGCTATAGCGCGCGCCGACCACGCAGCCGAGGCAAACATAGGCGTAACACGACGCATCGGAATGGCCATGCTGCAGGCCCATATTCGTCATGCGCAGAATGAGCAGTTCGAAGAGACGCTGGCTGGTGAACAACGCCGCCGGAATCAGGTCGGCGAGTACGTCCATCGCGTTGCGCATGCCTTCGTCCTGCAGCATGGGCAAACCGAGCAGCGCGTCGATGCTGCGTCCCGCATGGAACTGGCGAAACCGCTCGTATTCGCGATCGACGTCTTCCGCTGTCGGCATGAGCGGCAGCGCGACTTCGGCTTCTTCGGCGAGATAGCGCAGGCCGACCGCCACCGCGATATCGGGTTGGTCGATCGTCACGTAGAGCGCCGCACGAACGCGGACCAACGCGGCGCGCTCCTTGAAGTCGAGCAAACCGGCGCGCACGCTGTTCAGGCGGCGCAACGCCGGATTGATTTCCATGCACAGAAACTCGCACTCGCCCCAGCGTAAATCGATCAGCGCGCCGACTGCTTCCGGCGCCGAGCTGCCTTGAAGAAAGGTGCGCGCGTGCGAGAGATAGGAAATTGCCGAAGCATAGGCCGTCGCCTCCTTGGCGCTGCGCGCGGCCTCGAGATTGACCAGGGCGAACTGATGACGCTGTTCGGGCGCCGCCACGATGGACACGGCTTCGTTCAACTGATTCGCAACGACGAATACGCTAATGGATTGCGCCTGGTACTCGCGGCTTGCCAGCAATTCCCGCCCGATCTCAAGGTGCCCGGATTCACGCTCATCGAAGCTCAATCCGTAGTACACCGCGTCTCGCACGCGGTCGTGTGCAAACGAGTAAAGCTCATCGTTCAGATTGAGAAGCTGCGCCTCCACCGCTTCGCTCAGGCCCGCCTTGACCTGCATGCCGGTGAGCCGCATCGCAGCCACGATCGTATTGAGCACGGCAGGTTCCGCGAGCAACGCAAGGCATCGCAGCACCGCCCTCGCATCGGCGCTCAACGTGCCGATCTTTCCCGAGATCAGCTCGATCAGATTCGGCGTGCGCATGCGCCCTTCGATAGCCGGAACGCTAGCCTGCCATTCCTGCGTGCTCTCGCTGCAGGCGAGCACGCCGTCGTCGATCAACGCTCGCACGAACTCGATCGTGAAGAGCGCATTGCCGCCCGTGCAGCGCCAGATCGCATTGCTTAGCATATCGAACTGATCTACCGTTCCTCGCAGCAATGCCGTCAGCAACGCGCCCACGTCGTCGTGCGAGAGCGGGCCTAAAGGCAGTTTCTGCCAGAGCCCGTCTGCACGCAGCGCGCCGCCGCGCGGGCCGATGCCGTTGCCTTCGTTCTCCCGCATCGCGCCCACGAACAGCACGTGGCGGCCAGCGAGACTGCGCGCGGCGTGCGTGAGCACTTCCACCGTGCCTTCGTCGGCCCATTGCAGGTCGTCGAGGAAAAAGATCAGCGGACGCCCGCGCACGGCGAACGTGCCCAGCAGGCGGGTCATCGCATCCAGAAAGCGCGGGCGCTCCGCATGCGCCGACACCGCCGGGCGGTACGCATGCTCGCCGACAATGCGCGCGAGTTCGGGAAAAATCGTGGTGACGATGGACACCTCGTCCGCCAGCGTGTCGGCAATGCGCCGCTGAAGCTGCTCGAAATCCGTGGGCAGATAACCCAGCGCATTGCGCAGCAACGCATGGAGCGCGCGGCCGAGACTGGCATACGGCTTCGCGCCGTCCGCCTGTTCGCATTTGCCCTGCGCGAATTCGTGCGGCGTATCGGCGAGCCGCTGCCTCAGATGTTGAACCAGCGCCGTCTTGCCGATGCCGGCCGGCCCCTCCACCAGCACGAGCGGCGTGGGCTCGCCCACCGATGCATCGAGCACGGCCTGCAGCAGCCGGTTCATCTCGCGTTCGCGCCCGAAAAGCAGATCCGACCTGCGCCGGCCGCCCTGGACGTCCTGCATGCCCTGCGCGCCTTGCGCGAGCGCCAGCGCAGCGGTCGGCGAGCCCAGGTCGTCCCCACGTTCGCGATCATGCAAGGCCAGCAGATCCTTGACGACGTCGGTCGCGGCCTGGTAGCGCTCCTGGGGCTCCTTGGCGAGCAAGCGCAACAGGATGGGCAATAGCTGCGGCGCGATGACCGGCGCGGCGCTGCCGTCCATCGGGCGCCTCGCGATATGCGCGTGAATTTCTTCGGGGGGCGCGAGATTCGGAAACAGCACGCTGCCCGTGAGCATCTGATAGAAGATGCAGCCCAGCGAATACAGGTCCGAGCGCGCGTCAACGGGGCGCCGCAGCCGCCCCGTTGCTTCCGGTGCGACGTAGTGCACGCGCTCCGGGTCGACATTCGCGAGCATGTCGCTGTCGAATGCCTCCGCGTCAGGTACGGCCCGCAGCGCGCGAAAACCCGTGAGCCATGCGCGGCGCCCTTCGTTGTGAACCATGAAGTTTGCAGGCGTCAGCGCGCCATGCACGAGCCCCGCGGCATGCGCCGAGGCGAGAGCCAGCGCCATGCGCGCTGCGTGGCGCATGAACGCTTCGAGCGACATGGCCGCGCCAACGAGCCCGTTCAACATCTGCCCCCGCGGATCGTGGAGCAGCATCGCAGGGTTCTGGTTGTGAATCACGAACTGAATGGGCCGCAGCGCAAATCCATGTTCGAGCCTCGCGCGAATGCCGTATTCGTGGCGCAGTTGGGCCAGCCCGGCCTCGGGCGCAGGCGACAGCGGGATTGCGGCGAGCACCGACGAACCTTGCTTCTCCACCCGATAAAGCTGCACCGCGCCGTCGCGCAAAAGTGTGAGCTTCGCATCGATCAAGCTGGTTGCCAGATCGGAGGCATCGGCCTTATTCCTGTCCGCAACCATGCTTTCACTCCTTTTATACGCTTCGGACATGGAAAATATAAATTCGGACATATTCGATTTAACCGGTACCGCCGCTCGCCATGCGCATTCAATTCGAGCATCAAGGGATTGTTGGTGAATTCCGTCCTAAATCATATCCGAATGACCCGTTGCACTTCGTGAGTTTTTTGTACACCACTGTTATCACCGTGTATCTCTTGCGCTGCGGTTGGAATAGCGCGAATCGATCAGGTGTTTTGATGGCCTGGCACGTTATCGGCGTCGAGGTCGGTTCACGACTCGCGCATCGCGCCCACGCGCACCGAACGTGCCCTCCATCAAACCAACCTGGCCTCGACGATGAATTCCCTAAATTCGCCACAAATTCCCTATGTGCCGCACCGCCCATTGGCGGGAAGCGATCACCGCACGCTCACATTGGCTGCGCTTGGCGGCGCACTCGAATTCTATGATTTCGTCATCTACGTATTTTTCGCCGCCACAATCGGCCAATTGTTCTTTCCCCCCACCATTCCCGACTGGCTGCGCCAGACGCAAACGTTCGGCATTTTCGCGGCGGGCTACCTCGCGCGGCCACTCGGCGGCGTGATCCTGGCGCATTTCGGCGATCTGGTGGGCCGCAAGCGCATGTTCACCCTGAGCGTGATGCTGATGGCGCTGCCCACGCTCCTCATGGGCCTGCTGCCGACTTTCGAGGCCATCGGCATCGCCGCACCCGTCCTGCTGCTGTTGTGCCGCGTGCTGCAAGGCGCTGCCGTGGGCGGCGAAGTGCCGGGCGCATGGGTCTTCGTTTCCGAGCACGTGCCGCCGCGCTATATCGGCTACGCGTGCGGCCTGCTCACCGGGGGCCTCACGTTCGGCATCCTGCTCGGCTCGCTCATTGCCTCGGCCGTGAATCATCGTTACTCGCACGCGGAAATTGCCGCCTACGCATGGCGTATTCCCTTTGTGATCGGCGGCCTGTTCGGCATTCTCTCGGCCTTTTTGCGCCGCTGGCTCAACGAAACGCCGGTGTTCGTCGAAATGAAGGCGCAGCGCACGCTCGCCACCGAAGTGCCCCTCAAGACCGTGCTGCGCGAGCACGGCCGCGCCGTGATCGTTTCGATGCTGCTCACGTGGACGCTCACCGCGGCGATCGTCGTCGTGATCCTGATGACGCCCACGCTCGCGGCCAAGCGCTTTCATATCGATCCCGCGACCGCGCTGCAGGCGAATTCCGCGGCGACGTTTTGCCTGACCATCGGCTGCGTGGTCGCCGGATCGCTTGCGGGCCGCATCGGCACACGGCGCACGATCTTCGTTGGCTGCCTGCTGCTCGGCGCGTCGTACTTCGCGATGCTCCGGCATCTCGCCGCCGATCCGGGCGCACTGCTGCCGCTCTATGCCGTGTCCGGCTTCTTTGTCGGCGCGGTGGCGGCCATTCCTGTGGCCATGGTCAATGCCTTTCCGGCCGCCGTGCGCTTTTCCGGCATATCGTTTTCGTACAACGTGGCCTACGCGGTATTTGGCGGCCTGACGCCCGTTTTCGTTTCGTTGATGCTGAAGTGGAACCCGTCTGCCCCCGAACTCTATGTGGGCGCACTCTGCATCATCGGCGCATTGACGAGTCTCGCCTTGCCCCGCGCCTCCAATGCGACGGCACAATAACTTTCCATTCCGAAATTATTCGGAATGAATCACAAGTAACCTGCGCGGCGTGCGCACCCGTCACGTGCGCCGCGCAGCGTTCTCACGCGCTTTTCTCTCCTCAATGGCGCTCGCCTTGTTGCCGGTGTTGTAAATATTCACACCCGCTATACAAGCGTATGATTCCGCCAGGCGAATTCCCTCATTACTATCAGCGCTGTCGACCCGCGCTGTGGTTCTGTTCCATCGCGCCATTGTTGTTCAGGAGATCATGCGTGTCCGCCGCTCATCACGTCTGTGTGGTCGACGACGATCAGTCAGTTCGGCTTGCACTTGCCAGCTTGCTTCGTTCGCTCGGCTACGAGGTCGAAACCTTCGAATCGGGGAATGACGTCCTGCGCTGGCTTGCGCACAATCGCACCGCGTGCGTTGTCTCCGACCTCCAGATGCCGGGCATGTCCGGCCTTCAGATGTTCGAAGGCATGCTCGACATGGGCGTCGATGCGCCCTTCCTGCTGATCACCGCGTATCCGACCGCCGAAGTTCAGGCCCGGGCCATGTCGATCGGCGTGCGCGCGTTCCTCACTAAACCGGTCAGCGCACAGGCGCTGGCGATGCACGTCAAGCAGGCGATCGACCGGACCGGCTGACGCTTAGTGCCGAATGTCCTCGCGCGGCGCGAACGCTGCCGCAAGCGAGAAAACGAAGCGCGCACCATGCGGCGTATTGGGCTCGAACTCCAGCGTGCCGCCATGGCGCTCGACGATCGAGCGGCAGATCGACAAGCCCAGCCCCATGCCGGTCGCCTTGGTCGTCACGAACGGCTCGAATAGCGAACCCTCGATGCAGGCGTGCAGCCCGTGGCCCGAATCGGCCACGATGATTTCGGCCCGGCCGCCGTCCACATGGCGGCTGGAGAGTTCGAGCACGCGGGCGCGCGCATCGACGCTCGCCATCGCCTCCACCGCGTTGACGATCAAATTGAGCGCGACCTGCTGAATCTGCACGCGATCGCCTTTGACGAAAAACTCCGGCGCGATGGCGTTATTGACTTCGACATGGTTATTCTCGACCTCGGCGCCGGCGAGCAGCAGCGCTTCGGCAACGGCGCACCTGAGGTCGAATACGGTTAGCGTGGGCGGCACGTTCTTCGCCAGCTCGCGTATGCCATGAATGATGCTCGAAGCGCGCAGGCTCTCGCCCGCCACGAGCGCGAGCATCTTGCGCGCCTCCTCGAGCGCGGGCGGCTCTCGCTCGAGCCAGTGCACGCCCGCCGAGGCCGACGAATGAATTGCGCTGATAGGTTGACTGATTTCATGCGCAATGGACGCCACCAGTTGCCCCATGGTCGTGAGGCGCGTTACGCGTGACAGTTCGGCCATCGCGTTGCGCAGTGCCTCCTCCGTATGCGCGATGCGCTGATTCTGCTCGACGACATCCTGATAGAGGCGCGCGTTTTCCAGCGCGATGGCGGCCTGGGCACCGAGCACGGAAAGCACTGCGATCTTGTCCTCGGTGAACGCGTTCTCGCTGAGCCGGTTCTCCAGAAAGATCACGCCGACCAGACCGCCTTGCTTGAGCAATGGCAGGCACAGCACCGACTTCGCCTGGGTCCGCCGCACATAGTCGTCGCGCGTATAGCCGCCCTCCGTCGCCGCGCTGCCGAGCGCGAGCGGCTGCCCCGTGCGGATCACCGTGCGCACCAGTGTAAGCGGCAGGTCCTCGCTCGAAATCTCGCGTCGCACGACATTGACTTCGGCAAGTTCGGCGCGAGTTTCGGCTTCGGCGTGAATCTGCAAACCGCCTTCGTGGTTCAGCGCGAGCACGCAACGCTGGGCGCCCGCGTGCTCGAGCGTCACGAGCGCGAGCGTTTCGATCAGACGGCTCAACACGATTTCGCTGGACAGCGCGCTCGAAGCCTTGATGATGGCGGCAATATCGAGCTGCTGGGACGGGTAGTCGAAAGCCGGCATCGACGCGCTGGCCGCGGCCTCGGGTTTGAGGCCGCGCTCCGTCATGGCGCGCACCTTGGCATTCGCGCCCCACCATGCATAGGCGTGCGAAGCATCGCGCAAGTAGGCGTCGGCAATCACGGCGCGGCCCTGCTGGCGATGAAACCCCGCTGCGAGTTCGCACGCGAGCGCCTCGACATGCAGAATGCGCCGTTCGTGAGCGTGGCGAATGGCCTTGTTATAAAGGTGCTCCGCTTCGCGGGCGCGGCCGTCGATCCTTGCGATTTCGGCATCGACGAGCGCCGCCCGGCCCATGAGGTTGGCGGGGCCGACATGCGCCCATTCGGCCAGCGCCGCGCGATGTGCGTCGAGCGCTTCGCGGTGCGTGGCCTGTTCTTGCGGCGTGGCCGCCAGTTCGCACAGCTTCGCCCGCGTAAGCGCGCCAAAGAAGCGATATTCGATCAATTCGAGGAACATTCTCGACGCGCCGATCGACCGCCTCGCCGCCACCTCCGCTTCGAGCGCCGCTTCGATATCGCCAGAAATAAAGCTCGCCTGAAGCATGCATGTCCAGTAGGCAAAGCCGACGCTCGTGTTGTTCGCACGAACGGCGTCGATGTCCCGCTGGTACTCCTCGTCACCGGGCGGCTCCGCGCTCTCGCGCCGACCCACATCGCCCAGTTGTTCGACTAGCTGGATCTGCGCGCGGAAAACGCCCGAATACAGAAAGAACCGCGACAGCTTTGCAACGTTCAGCCCGTTCCTCGCCTCCGCAAGCACTTCGTCCAGCGGCCTGCCCGCAAGAAGCAGCACGCTCACCACATTGCGCGCGCCGGACACGTCGAACACCAGATCGCCGTCTTCTTTCGCCACCTTCTTCGCTTGCTCGATATACGGCATGGCGTCCTGGGCCGGCCGGCTCCAGGGAATCACGAGGCTGCCAAAGCGCATGTAGATGCGCGCCTTGTAACGGGACCGCTTGCAACGATCGACCACGTCGACGGCCAGTTGTGCGAACTCGTAGCCCGTCCTGTAGTCGCCATAGCGCTGCGCGAACACCAGATTCAGGCACACGAAACCATAGGCCGCGGAATCCGAAAGACCGTGCCGCAAACTGAGCAAGGTCAGGTTCAGCAGAATCACGTCGAGCAGATTCGCGTTGAAAAAGAGCGCAGGCGGAATGAGGTCCGCGAGCACGTCGAGCGCGCAGCGCCACACCGGGTCTTCGACCCACGCGTTATCGGCAAGCTGCGCAACCGATCGGTCGCCCAATTCGCTGCGCAACTGCCGGTAAAGGCGATCAACCTCGGAGTCCGCCGGACGCTCCTCGATGTTGACGCCGAGCCTGGCGAGGAAATCGAGCCCCGTGGTGATTGCCTGAATCTGCCTGTTCTGCGCGGTTTGCAGGCTCGCCGTCAAGCGCGTCAATTCCGCCCGCAACGGCATGCTCACCGGCTTGCGCCCGAGCGCTGCGAGCCGCGCCTCGGCGGGCGCGAGGGTGCCGATCAGGCATTCCACGTCGGCCCGGTGGAATTCCGTCCATTGCGCCGTGTCTTCGTCGGTGCTTTCGTCGATCAGCGCCGCGGCCGTTTCGAAATAGACCAGCGCCGACGTGTACGCCGTCGCTGTCTTCGCTCTTTCCCCTGCAAGCAGATTGAGGTAGGCAAAGCGCTTGCGCTCCTCGGGCGAGACGATCCGCGAAGCCCCACGATTGATCTGGTTCGCGACGACGAAGAGCTCGTCGCTGGGCTCGTCCTCGCGCAAGCGCATGGCGAGCCTGCGCCCGATATCGAGGTGCAGGGCCGCCTGTTCGCTTTCGCTCATCGAGGCGTACGCGGCTTCGCGTATGCGGTCGTGCGTAAAGCGAAGCATGTCCGCGTCCCGGTCGATCAGCGAGGCGTTGAACGCCTCGCGCAGGCTCGCTTCCAACGCCTGCTGCGTGAGGCTCGCCGCCGCGGCGAGATCCGCGACTTTCGCAGCGCCACCCAGGCTCGCAAAGACCTGCAATGCGTGACGCGCGGCTTCGGACAGCCGCGCGAAGCGCAGCAGCATGAGGTCTGCCACGTTGTCCGAATACAGCTTGGTGCGAATGCGATCGACGTCCACGAGCCGCAGCGCGCCCTTTTCCTCGAACTCAATCAGCCCTTCGCTCGCGAGTTCCGCCGCAAGCTGGATCGTGAAAAACGGATTGCCGCCCGTCTTCTCCCGAATGATGTCCACGACCGGCAGCGACGCGTCGAGCTTGCAGCCGAGCGTATCGCCAACGAGGCGCGCCATGTCGCCGCGTTCGAGCGGATCGACCGCAATCACCTGATGCCGGTCTTTCGCCTCTGCAATCAGCCGCGCAAGTGCATGCCCCGGCGTCACTTCATTGCTGCGAAACGCCGCGATCAGCATGACATGCGAGAGCTCGCCGTCACGGGTCAGATAATCGAGGACGGTTAGCGTGCCTTCATCGACCCACTGCATGTCGTCGAAAAAGAGCACGAGCGGGCGCTCGGGCTGCAACACGCCTTTGAGCAGATCGGCAATCGTGCGCAAATAAAGCGCTCTGTCTACGTTGAATTGCGCTTCGTCGTCGCTCGACAGATCGCCCAGTATCAGCTTCAGGTCGGGCAAGAGACCATAGAGAATTTCCGCGCGCTTACCCAGGCGCGCGGCCAGGCGCGTGCGCGTCGCGGCAAAGCTCGCGTCTTCCTGGCCGAGAATCGGACGAATGAGCCGCTCGAGCGCGCGGGCCAGCGCGCCGTAAGGTTGCGTCGAGTCGAGCTGTTCGCAGACACCCCGCGCATACGAAATCGCCGGCGTGCCGATTGCGCTTGCCCACTGATCGATGAGCGCGGACTTTCCGCTGCCCGAATATCCGGCGACGAAGATGAGCTCGACCGCGCCGCTCGTGCTCACGCGGCGTAAGGTTGCGTCCAGCGCGTCCATCTGGACGCGGCGGCCATAGAGCGCGCCGGCATGACGACTGATCGCGACGCTCGCGTGGAGGTCCAGCGGAAACACAGCGGGCCCGCTGCGCTCCGGGCCGGCGCCGGCATTCAGGCAGCGCATCAAATCGGCCTGCAACCCCGCCGCCGACTGGTAGCGATCGTTGGGATTCTTGGCGAGCAGCTTCATGACGACCGCTTCCACCTGGCGAGGCAGTCCCAGCGCATAGGTTGAAGGACGCATGGGCTGCTTGGCGAGCTGCGCATGCGCAAGCGCCATTCTGTCGACGCCCGTAAACGGCAGCACGCCGGTAAGCATTTCGTAGAACAGGCAGCCCAGCGAATACAAATCGGCGCGGCAGTCCAGCATCCGCTCCATGCGCCCGCAAAGCTCCGGCGCCATGTATTCGATCGAGCCGCTGCTGCCACGGTGAAGATTCGTTTCGCGCTCCGAACGATTCGCCATCATCGCGTGGCCGAAGCCAATGAGGCACGCCGACGCTTCGGCATTGTCGAGCAGAATATGTGCGGGATTCAGGTCGCAATGGATCAGCCCGGCTTCATGGAGCGATTCCACGGCGCCCGCAATGGCAATGGCGGCGAGCAGAAAGCGCTCGAGCTTTTGCGGCGAACGCCAACGCTCGCGCAAGAGCGTGCCGCCGGGATCGCGCAACGCGAGCGCGCAAAAGCCGTTCTCGCGCAATAGCGCGTGAGGCCGCGCCGCCCATGGCGCAGCAAGACGCGTGCGCAGCGCATAGGCGTGCTCCAGCTGCGCGCGGCACTCGTGCTCGTTCGGGCCGTCCTCCGTCACCACGAACAGCACACGGGCGCCTTCCTTGTTCACGCCGCGATAGAGCGCAGGCGGACCCGCGACCAGTTGCGTGACATCGTAATCGGCCAGTTGATCGAGAATGGGCGCGGAATGGCTCATGCGAGCATCCCGTTCGCGTGAGCCGGCACAGCGACGTCGGCGCAGCGTCCTGCCGCGCAAAGCTCGAAGCAGAACGTCGCGCCCACCTCGTCGTTGTTGAATGCCCAGATCGAGCCGCGATGCTCCTCGATGATCGAGCGGCAAATGGACAAACCAAGCCCCATGCCGTCCGATTTCGTCGTGAAGAACGGCTCGAACAGCCGTTCGACGATATCGGCGGCGATACCCGTACCCGAATCGCACACGCTCACGCGCACGGATTCCGCGCCAACCAGTTCAGCCGAGATTTTCAGCACCCGCGTGCTGCCCGAACACTTCAGGATCGAATGCATGCCGTTGAAGATCAGGTTCATGACCACCTGCTGAATCTGGATCTTGTCGGCGGCGACCCTGGGCAAACCGTCCTCCGCCACGACACGCAGACGAATATTGTTCTTTTCCATTTCCTGCCGAACGAGCGCAACCACTTCTGTGACGGTTTGCGTCAAATCGATGGCGGCGCGATTCGGGCGCTCCTTGCGCGCGAGCGCACGCAAGCGATTGATCACTTCGCTCGCGCGGTCCGCGTCGCTCACGATGCGCGAGAGATTGTTGCGCGCTTCGGCGACCGAAGGCACCGCGCGGTCCAGCCAGCGCATGCCCGCCTCGCCATGCGTGATGATCGCCATGAGCGGCTGCTTGAGGTCGTGCGCGAGCGACGCCGTCAATTCGCCCAGCGTCGACACGCGCGTGACGTGCGTGAGTTCCGCCTGCGCTCGCAGCAACGCGTTTTGCGCCTGGTGAATTTCCGTCATGTCGGCAAGGGCGCCGACGTATTCCACGGCGCGGGAAGCGGACTCGATCGGCCTTGCCACCATGCGCAGGTACTTCACGGCGCCAGCCTCCACACGCACGCGATACTCGGCCTCGATGATCGACGCGCCTTCCTCCGCCTCGCGCAGCGCCCGACGCACCTGATCGACATCGTCGGGATGAATGCGCTCCAGCATGAGATCCATGTGCGGCCGCGCGGGCTCGTCCATTTCGAGGATCCGGTACGTTTGCGCGGAGCACGTCATGTCGCGCGATTCGACATTCCAGCCAATGCTGCCGATATTGCTCAGGCGCTGGGCTTCGGAGAGATACATCTCGCCGCGCCGCAAGGCGTCTTCGAAGGCGCGCCGGTCCGTAATGTCGATCGTCGCGCCGATATACTCGCGCGCGCCGCTCTCGTCGCTCGACCACGGACGGAAAATTACCTGCAGGCGGCGCAGGCTGCCGTCGTCCTGTACGGTCGAAAATTCGAAGCTATGGGTCGCATCTTCGCTGATCGCTTTCACGAAGACTTCCTTGAAGCGCAGATGATCGTCGACGTGCACGCGTGCCAGACACATTTCGATCGTCGGCCGCTCGCAGGTGAACTCCACGCCCCACAACGCGTAGTTCTCGCGCGACCACAGCAACTCGTTCGTGGTCGTGTTCCAGATGAAGGTACCCGTCTTGCTGATACGCTGCCCCTCTTCGAGAAACGCCTCGCTGCGTCTGAGCCGCGCCTCGGTCTGGCGGCGCTCGACGTTCTCGCGCTTGAGCGCGGAATAGAGTCTCGCGTTCTCGATGGAAATGGCGGCCTGGGTCGCCAGCATGTTCATCAGGTTGATGCGCGCGACATCGAACACGTATGGGGTGACACCGTTTTCCATGTACAGCACGCCGACCAGCCCCCCATGCCGCAACAATGGCAGGCAGAGAAGCGAGCGGCAGCGGCTTGTACCGAGATAGCGGTCGTCGCGGAAGTCGTTCGGCTCCGCGCCGTCGTCGATGACGACGCTCTCGTGAACCCGCATGACATGGCGAATTACGGTAAGCGGCACCATGGACTCGCACAGGCCCATGTCGCTAGCCTCGACCGTAATGCCGCTCTCCTTGCAGCCGGCCTGGGCCACGATGCGAAAGCTCTCGCCCGACCAGAGAATGAGCAGCGCACGCTGCGCGCCGCTGTGGCGCACGGCAATCTGCATGAACGCCTGCACCAGCTTGTCGAGATCGATCTCGCTCGAAACGGCCTGCGACAACTGGACCATCGCCGCGACATCGACTGTGCCTTGTGGCGCGGCGTGGGCGAGCGCACCGCGCGCAGCGGGCGCGGAGTCGCGCAGGTGATGAAAGGCCTGCTCGAGACTGCGCACCTTGGCGTCGGCGCCCCAGCGCGCATAAGCGTCGCGAGCCGAGCGCAGGCACGCCTGGGACACCGAAATCAACCCGCGTTGCAGGTAGAAGTGCGACGCGCATTCGCGCGCCATGGCCTCGTAATGCGGCTGGCCATTCTCACGGGCCAGTTCGATCGCGCGCTCGTATTCCTGCTCCGCCTGGACATAGTCGCCCACGAGCCGCGCATATTCGGCCGTGACGAGCGCGCAGCGGCTGCCGAAGTTCTCAGGCGCGCTTTGCGCCCATGACTTGAGCCGCTCGATGGCGTCGACCAGCTCACGCTCCATCAATTCGCGGCGCGCCTGGTAGCCCGCCTCCTGCCCGGCTTCCTGACGCACTTCGTCGATCACGCGCACGAGCGCAAGCGCGCGAAGAAAGTAGTAAGTCACCTCGATCGGCATGGCCATCACGGCGCCCAGCAGCGGCTCGATTTCTCTCGCGCGCGCAACCGTGGCGGCGAAGCGGCTGTGCAGGAAATCCAGCTTCATGTCCATGATCGCCGCATAAGCGATACCACAGCCAAACTGGCTCTCGCGCACGTACGCAACGAGTGCTTCACGCGTGGACGGCAGCCCAAGGTCCGCAGTATCGATGCCCTGCAGGCGCAGCAGGTACATCAACTCGAGCTCGATCGTGACGCTGATGGTCCTGTTGCGCAGCTCGTTCGCAAAGCGCAGATTTTCGCGGCACAGATTCGTCACCTCGTCGAGGTGATCGCCGCGCTCGTAGGCCTGCCAGATGCTCTCGAACGCGATATAGCCGGCGTAGATGAAGTCACCCGCTTCCACACACTGGCTCATCGCGCGGCTCAGTATGGGGATCGCCGCGCGAAATGGCCGTCGCCAGACCAGGATATGGTCGGCGTGCAAGTGCAGCAGCGTGCCGGTCAAACGTTGTTCGCCATAGCGCTCGTTCACGGCAAGCGCAAGCTCGGAGAAGCGCAGCGCGAAATCGAAGTCGCGCGTGGTGCCGACCAGCAACAGCGCATAGATTGCGTAGACGTACCCCGCCAGACGCGTGTTGCCGTGCGCCAGGCACAATTCCGCTGCCTTGAGCACGAGGATCGGGAACAGCTTCTGCACGCCGATATATGCACTCGGAATCGCGTCGATGATGAGGCCGATGACGGCCTCGTGCATGGGGTCTTCGAGGCAGCCGCGCGTGAGCAGCGCCGCCACCTGGTGCGGCGGGCACTGCTCGCGCAATGCCGCGAGCTTTTGCGCGACCAGCGCATCGTCGATGCCTTCGCCCTGCACCTCGACGTTCAGCAGCGCAAGCGCCTTGAGCGTCGTGTCGACCGCAAGCCGGTAGTCGCCCGACGCCTGGTGAATACGGATTTCCATGCGCAACGCGGCGGCGCGCTTGAGCAGACCGCCCGCGCGGCTGCACGCCTTGCGCGCCGTTTCGAGCGCCCGGCTGAAATCGCCCGTGAGGTACTCGCATTCCGCCATATCGAGCAGCAGCCGGAATACGTCGATACGCGCCTCGCTCACACCGTACTGATCGATGAGCTTTTCCGCCTGGGCGAAATACTCGCGCGCGGAACTCCAGGCGGCCGCGGCCTTGGCTGCGTTGCCCGCCACTACGTCGAGTTCGGCAAGCCGTATGCGGTCCGTTTGCGAAAGAATGCGCTGCGAGCGATTCAGGTGACCGACCACCTCGAACACTTCGGCCGCGCTCGGGGCCGTTGGCATGGCAAAGAGCAGATTGGTGCCGATCTGCGCGTGCGCAAGCTCACGCGTGGTTTCGCCCAGCATCGCGTACGAAGCCTCCTGCACGCGGTCGTGCGCGAAGCGGTAGGCTTCGCCCTTGCGCGACACGAGGCCCGCCGTCTCCGCTTCGCGCATCGTCGCCAGCACGCGGCGGCTGTCGGTGCCGAGCACGCGCGCCAGCGCGCCAACGCGCGCCGTGCCCCCCACGCACGCGAAGACCGCCAGCACGTGTTTCGTTTCGTCGTTCAGGCGCGTGAGACGCAGCGTGAGCAGATCGACCACATTGTCGGTGTAGCCCTTGTTGCGAATCGTGTCGATGTCCCACGTCCAGCCTACGCTGTATGAGTCCGGCATGATGAGCCGGTCCTGAATCAGCTCGCGCAGAAACTCGATCGTGAAGAACGGATTGCCTCCCGTCCTTTCGAAAATCACCGAAGCGAGCGGCGTGACGGCTTCAGGCGGTTCGACGAGCGTCTCCGCGATCAGCGTCACCACGTCCGCGAGCGTGAGCGGCAACAGGCCGATTTTCTCGGTCACCTTGCGGCCGAACAGAATGCCGTTGAGCCGTTCGCTCGCCACGCGCGAGCGGCCCAGATCGATGCTGCGGTGGGCGAGCACGAGCAGCAGATTTTTTAATTCGGCATCCGAAGCGAGTCCGTCGATGATTTCCAGCGTGCCGGAATCGAGCCATTGCACGTCGTCCAGAAAGAGCACGAGCGGCCGCTGCCTGTCCGAAAACAGCATGAGAAAGCGCTTGACGACCAGCAGAAAACGGTTGGTCGCCTCTTGCGGCGGCAGGGTTTCGATTGCGGGCTGCGGCCCCACCATCGCCCCAATCTCCGGCACCAGATTGACGATCAGTTGGCCGCTCTTGCCCACCGCCTCCTCGAAGCGCCCTTTCCATAGCGCGATTTCCGGGCCGGTCTTCCTCAGGAGCGGACGCACGAGACCGCGCAGCACCTGAACAAAAGCCGCGTACGGCACGTTGTCGTTGTACTGATCGAACTTGCCGAGCGTGAAATGCACGCCGGCCGCACCGATATTGCGCTTGAATTCCTCGATGAAGAATGTCTTGCCGACGCCAGGCTCGCCCTCAACGATCACCGCCATGGCGTCGCCAGTCTGGCGCACACGTTCCAGCGCGCCGTGCAGCTGTTCGAGTTCGCGCTGCCGCCCATACGTGCGCACGGGGAACACGGCACGCGATTGACGCTCGCCGCGACCGAGCAGCGCGGGCGAGACCTCCGCACCCTGGGTCATTTCGTCGAGACACAGCTGCAGGTCGGCCTCGACGCCCGCTGCGCTCTGATACCGGTCGCCGGCGGCTTTCGCCAGCAGCTTGTTGATGACGAATTCGATCTCGGGACGGATTCCGGGAACGAGATTGCCCAACGGCCGCGGCGTGCTCACGAGATGCGAATAGACCCATTCCTCGCGCTCGCGCGCCTCGTAGGGCATCTGCCCGGAGAGCAACTGATACAGCAGCACGCCGAGCGAATACAGGTCGCTGCGCGGATCGCTGCGCTGGCTCGCGGCGCTGGTGCGCTCGGGCGCGAGATACGGGAGCTGGCTCATGGGCACGAGGCCGGTTTCGCCACCGCCCGCGTAGTTGGCACCATAGTTGGCGACGTAATTGCCCTCGATGCCGCAGGCGCTGCCGAAGCCCGTGATCCACACGCGCTGCTCCCAATCCACGAACAGATTGGCGGGACTCAGATTGTGATGCACGAGGCCTTGCGCGTGCATGCCCTTGAGTGCCGCGGCGAGCGACACCGCAAGCGTTAGAAAGCGCGGCAGCGAGCGGCCATGCGCGATATCGCCGCCAAGCGACACGCCTTCGCAATTGTGCAGCGTGAGGAGAAACTGGCCGCCCGAACGAAACAACTCGCGCGGACGAATACCCCATTGGGAGTCGATCGAATCGCGCAGACCATATTCTTTCTCGAACGAAGCGAGGAGTTCGCGCGACGCGCGTTCCTCGAACGGCGCCTTCACGATGAGCGGCTGGTCGCTCGCGTCGGTGCGCACGCGGTACATCACCAGGCCGTCTTCGCGATGGAGCCGTTCGGCGCAGACAATGCGCCCGTGAATTTCCGCGGCGCCTGTCGCCTCCCAACCCGGGATATCGGCAATCGTTTGCCGAGCCGCTCTAACTGTCATGCTTCTCCCCATCCATGTCCTGCCGGCACTCAATTGCGCGCTTGCTGCGCGGCGCTGATGACCTCCATCTTCCTCACGAGATCGGCAACCGACTGCGCTTCGAGCTTGCGCATGGCAGAGCTGCGGTGAATCTTGATCGTGATCTCGCTCAGATTCAGTTCGCCCGCAATCTGCTTGTTCAGAAAGCCCTCCACGACGTACGACACGACTTCCCGCTCGCGCGTGGTCAACTGGTCGTAGCGCGCGCGCAGCGTCGCCTCCGAACGGGCGCGTTCGCGCCACGCGGCGTGGCGCGCGATGGCGGTCGAAACCGCGTCGATCACGCGCTGCTCGCGAACGGGCTTGGTGAGAAAGTCGATCGCCCCCGCCTTCATGGCCCGCACCGACATTTCAATGTCGCCGTGCGCCGTCATGAAGATAATGGGCATGTCCACTTCGTAGCGGTGCGCGCTCTGCTGAAAAGTCAGGCCGCTCTCGCCGCGCAGGCGCACGTCGAGCAGCAAACAGCCCGGCACGTCCTCTTTCGGCGCCAGCAGGAATTCGTCGATGCGCGTGAACGTGCGGGTCGCGAATCCGGACGATCGCAGCAGGCTGGAAAGCGCCGAGCAAATCGACTCGTCGTCGTCGATCACGTAGACGACCGCACCTTCCACCTTTGGCGCAGTACGAACTGCGTTTTTATCCATTACCGTTCCCCTGCTGGCATGCACGTTGTTCTCCGGGATAGTTCATCAATCGCGGGGAAGCGGGTCGGTTATCGACCCGGCATCGCCTTCGATCTGCAGCGTCCGGATTTTTCGCACCAGGTCCGCCGTCGTGCGCGCGGCGAGCTTCTTCATCGCTCTCGCGCGGTAAATCTTCACGGTCATCTCGCTGAGTTCCAGCTTGCTTGCGGCCGCCTTGTTCATATACCCAACAGCCACGAGCATGGCGATGTCGCGCTCTCGCGGCGTCAAGGTCGCAAACTGCTCCCTGAGCGTGCTCGACTGGTTCAGCTTCGTCAAACGCGCCGCGTCTCGCTGCAACGCCTCGGTCACGGACTCGATCATGTCCTGCTCGCGAAACGGCTTGGTCAGAAAATTGACGGCGCCGCCTTTCATGGCGCGTACCGACATTTCGATGTCGCCATATCCGCTCATGAAAATAATCGGAATGACGATTTCGTTTTCCGCCGCCCAATCCTGAAACTCAAGACCGCTCTCGCCTTTCAATCGCACGTCGAGTATCAGGCAGCCTGGAATGTCGGTTTGCACGCGCTCGCAAAACAGCGCCGTGGACGGGAACGTCTCGACATGAAACCCCACCGATTCGAGCAGGCTCTTGAGTCCTTCCCTGAGCTTTTCGTCGTCGTCGACAATAAAGACCTTCGATGCGGCAGACTTGGCGCAAGCACGATTCGCGTGGTTCGCGTGGCTCTGCGCGTCAAACCTGAACGACGACAACGATCCATTCGCTGCGCCGCTCATCGCCCGCCGTCCTGATTCGCAACGATCATGAGCGCCTTTGCCTCGGTGGCGGTGGAAAAATAGCGATGGGGCAGCGCCGCTTCGAAGTAAAAACTGTCGCCCGCGCCCAGAGAGAACTTCTTGACGCTTCCGTCAATCACAATTTCGAAATCGAGTTCGCCTTCCAGCACATAAACGAATTCCTCGCCCGAGTGCTCGAAAAAATAGTCGTGCTGTGCATGCGCCGAAAAACTGAACAACAGGGGCTCCATGCTTTTGCGTCCCACAGGGTGCGCAAGCGTTGCATGCTCGATGCCGGGCGCGACGTCGCTTTTTGCCCGCGGCTTGCGCTCGCCATGACGCACGATCGAAACGCGCCGGTCCGCGGCGCGTTCATCCAGCGGCTCACGCTCCGCGAAGAAGTAGCCCAGCTCCACGCCCAGGCAGCGCCCCAGCCGCGCAAGCGTGGCGAACGGCGGCGCCTTCACGTCGCTTTCCATGCCCAGAAGCTGCGCCTCGGTGAATCCGGACAGCGCCGCCAGCGTTTTCAGATCGATACGCCGCGAAAGCCGCAACGCCTTGAGCCGCGCGCAGATCTTCGCCTCTTCCAGCGCGATCGCATAATCGGACCAGGTTTGATCGGAGTTTTCAGCGCGGCGTTGCCCGGCAGGCGGCGTGCCAAGGCTCGCGTCCACGGACCCGCGCTCGCCACGATCGCTCTCGACTTGGTACATGCCAGACTCCACCGTTTGCTGATTTCAGGCGTCAATCCAAAGGGAATATCGCGCGCGACGCGCGCGAAAAAGCGCAATTGTTTTGTAAGCGTTGTGTGCCGAGCGAGGGGTCGTGCGGTGGGTGAACCCTCATATCCCGTTTGCATCTTACCTATGGATTGCGGCAAACCCTATCTATACCTCCGTATGATTTCGGCGGCTGGAGGTCTCCTGTAAGCTTAAGCCGCGTACACGCGACGAATCACAGCCATCCTGCCTTCCAGCACGCCACGGGAGATATTCATTGTGTACGCCACAAGTCATCTGGGTGGTTGACGACGACCCTTCGGTCCGCTCCGGCCTCTCCAGCTTGCTACGCTCACTCGATTACGACGTCGTGACCTTCGAATCCGGCGTGGATCTGCTGGCCGCCGTGGGCGCCCGGCACCCTCGCTGCATCATTTCGGACGTCCAGATGCCCGGCATGACCGGCGTCGACATGTTTTTGCGCCTGCTGGGCGCCGGTATTCGCATACCCACGATTTTCGTGACTGCCTACCCCATGCCCGAACTCCAGAGCCAGGCGCTGGACAATGGCGCGAGTGCATTCCTCATCAAGCCCGTGCGCGCGAAGGACCTCGCCGCCGCCGTTGCCGCGGCGGCCGCTGCCGCAGCGTAAATCATCATTACGCATCGCCGGGTCATTCGAAGGTATAACGCGCCGTTGACATTCGTATAGTTCGAAGCACCTAACGTCTGATAGAGCCAGGACGGCCAGCGGTCTATGCTTCCCACCGGGCAAGACCCGCATTGACAACTCCTCGTTCATATTCAACGTCAACAGGTGATTCCATGACGCTTCGCTCCAAGGCACTTACGGCCGCACTCGCCGTGCTGCTCTCTTCCGCCGCCCTCGCACAAACCACGACGACCGGCGACGCGCCCGCGCTCACCAAGCAGCAGATCCGCGCGCAAATGCATGCCGACCGCGCCGCCAACCACGCGCTGGCGAAGAAGGTTCGCGAAGCCCTCTTCAAGAACCCCGAGCTGAACGACACGGACATCGCCGTGTTCGCCAATACGCGCACGGGCAAGGTCATTCTGGCGGGCACGATTCTCGACGAATCGCAGGACCAGGTCGCTCAGGACGTCGCATCGAAAGTGCCGGGCGTCCAGTCGGTCTCGACCAAGCTGACGCTCTACGCAGCACCCTGATGCTCGCGGTTGCACGGTGAGCGAGTGCGCCGGCCACGCCGGCGCACTTCGCTTCATCCTGGTGCGGCTTCGGTTTGCGCCGCAGTTTCCAGCCCGGTGTTCAACTCAGTTTTCAAATCAGGTGGCAACGGCCTCGCTCAGTACGGCGCTCACTTCGTCGAGCAGTCCTGGCATGGCGCTGTAGCTCGCCTGCGTGAGACGCAGCACGCCCCCTAGCGTGCAGACGCCCACGACCTGATCGTCCGCGAAACCCGAACTCACGATCGGCCCCCATAGCGCCTTCAGCGCGAAGCCCTCGTAGTTCGTAGCGACTGGCTCGCGGCCCAGGTTCGAAAGCAGCACGTCGAACGCCAGCATGTGCGAAAGAAAACCCGCTGCATCTTCAACAGACGGATTCGACGACATGAACGCATCCAGCGCTTTCGTTTCCTGCACGACCGAGGCATGCGTTTGCGCGGGCGCCAGCAATGCCTTGACCTCGCGAGCCGCATGCCAGAACGGCGCGCCGCGCGGTCGATCGTCGATCGTCACGGTTTGCGTGATGTATACGCCGTTGGCCTCGCCCATGCCACCCACGGTCCGGCGCACGTCGATCGGCGAAACGGTGCGCACGGGCCGCTCGCGCCACGCCCGCGACAAACGCCGCCCCGCTTCATGAACCGCCGCTGCGACCGCGCCATGCACCGTCGTGCGCTCGATGCGCGAGCGCTCCACGACGGCGCGCGTAAGTTCCGCGCTGAGCGCGAGCGCGGCGACCTCGGCGCGCGCGCCCGAAGCCGCGCGGAACACCTTGGGTGCGGGCGCCGGCGCCATCGCACCGGGTACGCTCGCCGCGGCCATTTGCGCTCTCAACAGGCTTTCGAGCGGTTGCACGAGGGGCAGACTCATGAGCGAGCCGCCCGCGAGCGCGCGCAGCAAATCCTCGATCACATAGGCGCCGCCCATGCCGTCCAGCACGCAATGGTGCGCGGCGAGAATGAGCGTCGAACCGCTTTCGCCCTGCAACACGGTTGCGCGCACAAGCGGTGCGGTCGACCAGTCGAAGGGCGTGTTCATTTCTCTCTCCACCTCGACCTGCCAGGACGCCCGCGCGTCCACCACCACGCGCAGGGGAATCCGTGCATGCGGATCGCGATAAAAAGCCGGAGCCGCGCCACCATCGGCGACGATGCGCGTGCAAAGCAAGGGATGCCGCTGCTGGAGTGCAAGCAACGCCGCGTGCCAGGCGCTGGGTTCGAACACACGGTCGATTTGCGCGACCAGCGCGAAATGTATCGTGCGATTCCTGTCGATGAGCCAGAACAAATGTTCCGTACCGCCCAGCGCCCTGACCAAAACGGGCGCCTGTTTCGTGTTGCTTTCGATATCCGCTTGCTGATTTCGCATCTGAATTCCGTGTTCTTCAAAAGGGAGGGAAGCGTCGAACGTAATGGCTTCCTCACAGAGAACACCTGGGGAGCGCCGCGCATTCCACGATCTGTTCACCGTTCAGTACGACGATCTGTGTCGCAATGTGTATCGCTTCCGGCATTGATACAAAGATTTTCAATAATCGGCTGGCCGGACATATGACAGATACCTTCACTGGCTTTAATTCGTCTTGTGTCCTGTCCGCCTTGAACCCGGCTCGCCGTGAAGATGAAATGACCCGGCAATATCTGCTGGCGTGTATGGAATTTTGTTCGCCCGCCGGGTGTTCTGGTCAAGGCGACGGTTTTGCCGCTTAACCCTATCGTCGACAAATGAACTCTACCAAGACGATGACTGTCGCCGAATTGTCCGCGCTCCTGCCTTCCATGCTTCCACGATTGTGGGCATTCGCGTTGCGCATTTCGGGCGATCAGCATGATGCCGAAGATCTCGTGCAGCGCGCGTGCGTGCGCGCGCTCGAACGCGCGCATCAACTCGAACCCGGAACGGCGCCGCTCAGCTGGATGTTCTCCATCGTGCAGTCCACCTGGCTCAACGAACTGCGGGCCCGCAACGTGCGCAATCGTTCGGGCATGGAATGGGATGACGGGTTCCTCGAAACCGTTGCCGATCCTTCTGCAAGGACGCCGGAAGAACAGGCCATGAACGGGCAGATCATCCGCGCCGTTCAGCAATTACCCGAAGCACAGCGCATTGTCATGCTGCTCGTCGCGGTGGAAGGGTTAAGCTATAGCGAAGCCGCCGAAGTGCTCGATGTGCCGATCGGCACGATCATGAGCCGGCTTTCGCGGGCGCGCCAGGCGATCGGTGCCCTGTTCAACGACCAGAAAAAAGACAAGCGCGCGAAAAGCGCGGCGAACAGCAAGGAAATTGGGGCATGACTATGGATGACATCCTGCTCATGGCTTATGTCGACGGCGGACTGACGCCGCGTGAGCGCGAGGACGTGGAGAAGACAATTAGCGCATCGCCCGAAATCGCCGAGCGCGTTGCGCTATTCAAGGCGTCGGCGCTGCGGTATCAGCACGCTTTTGCGCACCAGAAACTCCCGCCCGTTCCCGAACGGCTCACGCTAAAGATCGAGCAACTCAGCCGCGCGTATTCGGGCGCACCTGAATCGTCGGGCGACGCTGCGAAACCTGCGGCGTTTTCGCAGCTGCTCTCGCGCTTGCCTTTTCGCTTTGCGTTGAAGCTATCGCTGCCGGGTCTCGCCATGACGTTCGCGGCGGGCGCCCTAAGCTGCGCGCTCGTGCTGCGCTTTGCGACGGACTGGGTGCGCGATGACCGTGGCGCAGGCTCCAGCGCGCTGCACGCCGCGGCTGCGCGAGTCTCGCCGTGGGTCGCGGCGGCGGTGAACTATCAACAGCTCTATACGCGCGACACCGTCGCCTTCGACGCGCTCACGCCGGAAGTGGCCTCGCAGGTGATCGCGCAGATCCACAGCGACGACGGCGTGCCAATACGCGTGCCGGACTTGCGCCCGGCCGGTCTCACATTCACTCGCATTCAGCGGCTGCGTTTTCACAACAAGCCGCTCGTGCAGATCGTGTATCTGCCCAAAACGGGTTTGCCCGTTGCCCTGTGCGTGATGAAGGACGAAAAGCCGGATGCGAGCATGACGCATGAGCGTGTCGAAAGCATGAATGTCTTGACGTGGCGGCGCGCCAACCTCAGCTACGCGTTGATTGCGTCGCTCGACGACGACCAGCTCTTCGCAATCGGCAAGCAGATTGCCAAAGGCCAGACCGGCGAAACCGTGGGCCAGCTGGCGCCGCGCGGCAACGCCGCGAGTTGATCGATCGAACGCTTTATCAGTCAATCTGGATTCCGAATTATGTCGGAGTTTATCTTTTCTACTGCTGTCACCACCGGCTAACGCGAACGAGCACACCACCGGGAATAAACGTCGACAACGGACTGTTCTGATTGCGCGACCGGACACATCGCCCTGCGGGGCGAATGCGCTGGCCGCCCTCCCTACTCAGTCAGGCGCCGCCAGCGGCACCGTTACGTTATCGACACACCATGTCTTCCTTTTCCCGCATGCTGCTCGTGTATGACGGCACGAGCGAGGCCCAGGCCGCTCTGCAACGCTGCTCGCAGCTCTCGCTGGCCTTGTCCGCACCCGTCGACGTGGTCGCCGTCGTCGACGCCGAAAGCGTGAACGCGAGCTCAGGCGGCCTGCTTACCGACGTTGCCTACAGTCACCTTGAGGAAATCGCCCGCAACACGCTGAACGATGCCATCGCGCAACTGGCCAATATCGGCATTAGCGCAAACGGCTACGTCAAATACGGCCGGATCGCCGATGTCGTGGCGCGCCACGCGCAAACGTTCAACCCCGACCTCATCGTGCTCGGTCATCGCACGCGAGCGAAGCGCTCGCGGTGGTGGAGCGAGCGCCCCGCTCACGTCGATCTGGCCGAGCGCCTGTGCGGAACGACCATCGTTACTGTGACGTCCGCGTAGTTAAGCCCGCGTAATCATGCTCGATGCCGCGCCAATGGCCCAACGATTCGACCTGCCAGCCTCACGCGGCCGCCAGTGGCAGCGTGAGGCGCGCCTCGAGGCCTCCTGTGCGGCGGTTTTCGAGTTCGAGCTCGCCGTGCATGGCGAGGGTGAGGCGTCGCGCAATGGCGAGCCCGAGACCCGAGCCCGACGCCGAGCTCGCCGTTTCCGGTGCGCGATACCACGCGGTGAAAACCGTTTCCAGACGCGCGGGAACGATCCCCGGTCCCGAATCGAGTACGGCGAGCACCAGACGCTGCGCCTCGACCCGCACGCTAAGACGAACATCCACGCCGTAGCGCAGCGCGTTATCGATGAGATTCACGAGCACGCGGCGCAACGCATGGGGAGACGTCACCACGGGACGTCCCACCTGCCCCTCGAGTTCGACGATGCTCCCGGCGTCCCGATAGTCGGCAATCAGCGCACCGAGCAAGCTATCTGCGTCGACAGAACGCATGGGCTCCTGGGCGCTGCACTGCATGCGCGCACAGGATAGACTGCCATCGACGAGTTCGGTCATCTCCGCGAGATCGCGGGCGAGCGCGTCTCTCACTGGGGCATCCTCCACGAGTTCGGCACGCATGGTCATGCGCGTGAGCGGCGTGCGCAAATCGTGCGCGTAGGCGGCAAGCACGTGAAGCAGTTCGGCCTGGCGGCGCGCGCGATGGCGCGCGCAGACATTGAACGCGCGAGCGAGACGCGCAATGGCAGCAGGCCCCGCGTCTTCGGGCAGGAGCGCCTGCGAGCCTTCGCCGAGACTGTGCTCGATCTGGGCTTGCATGCGTTGAATGGACACATGCAGTTCGACGAACTTCAGCGCCGCGAGCGCCGCCACGAGTATGGCCGGCAACGCCACGGGCAAGCCGGAGCGCAGCAGCACCTGCCACGGTACGGCATGCGTTGCGTACGAGGCGTAGGCGCAGGCCGCGGCGAGCAGCACCCATATGGGCCGCGACCACGCCTCGACAGCGCGCGGCGCGTCGCGAGACGGCGAAGCGCGCGCGGCGCTTGCGTGCAGGGAAGCGTTTGGGTTATTCGATGGGTCGATGGCGTGCGCGCTCATATCCGTTATCCTGTACTGGCCGGGGCTGGGCCTACCTGGTCGGGCCTACCAGGCTGGGCCGCCTTGCACCGAAGGGAACGCGCATTTGACAGACAGCCGGCACCTTGACCGGAAACATCTGCTTCGTGGTACGCCCTGCCCGGCAGCGCCAGAATAGGGCACCTCACGCGCACGGCGCCATTATATGAACGTATAAGTTCGAACCTACGGATGGGTAAAACCGCACGCTAAAACCGCTAGCGTGCGGCACACAACCGCCTTTACGCGAGCTTGCGCATCGGCCTGAATCCGGCGCGAACCTCCTGCGCGAACAGCAGCGGTTCTTCCCAGGCCGCGAAATGGCCGCCCTTGTCGACCGTGTTGAAGTAGACGAGATCGTGATAGCTGCGCTCCGCCCAGCTGCGCGGCGCCTGATAGATCTCGCCTGGAAACACGGTAATGGCCGCAGGCATGCTGATATCCACCGCGTTGAAATTATTCGAGTGATCTTCCCAGTAAATCTGGGCCGACGATGTTGCGCTGTTGGTCAGCCAGTAGAGCGAAATATCGTCGAGAATCTCGTCGCGGGTCAGCGAACGTTCGGGAACGCCGCCGCTATAGGTCCATTGCGAGATCTTGTCGTACATCCATGCCGCCTGGCCCACGGGCGAATCGGCGAGCGCGTAGCCAACGGTCTGTGGGCGCGTCACCATCATGGCCGAATAACCGCAGTTGTCGCGATAGAAAACATTCAGCTTTTCGTACGCGCGTTTCTCGTCCGGCGCAAGGCTCGCGGGCGCGGGCTCGCCCAGCGCAAGCAGCCGCGCAATGTCCGGCGGCACGGTTGCCGGCATGTTCACGTGAATGCCAATCAAGCCCTTGACGTGCTGCATGGCCATGCGGTGCGAGACGACCGAACCGCAATCGCCGCCCTGGGAGACGAAACGCGTATAGCCAAGGCGCGCCATCAGCTCGCCCCACGCCCGCGCGATATGGTCGGAGCCCCAACCCGGCTTGGTGGGCTTGCCCGAAAAGCCGAAGCCGGGCAAGGACGGCACCACCACATGGAAGGCGTCGTCGGCGCTCCCGCCGAAAGCGGCAGGATCGGTCAGCGGTTTAATGGCTTTGGTCAGTTCGAGAATGGAGCCGGGCCATCCGTGCGTCATGATCATCGGCAGCGCATTCTCGTGCCGCGAGCGCACGTGAATGAACTGGATATCGAGCCCGTCTATTTCCGTCACGAACATGGGAAACTCATTGAGTTTTGCCTCGCCTTTGCGCCAGTCATAATCGCTGCCCCAATATTGGACGAGTTGCTGCATACGCGCGAGACGAACGCCTTGAGATTCGTCGGTCACGGTTTCCTTTCCGGGCCAACGCGTATTGGCAAGACGCTGCCGCAAATCGATCAGCGCGCCGTCCGGAATATTCGCCTTGAATGGCCGGATTTTTGCGTTTTGAGTGTCGGCGTAAATCGCTTTGGGAAAGAGCGCAAACGCGCCAACCGCCGCCGATGCGGCAAGCAGATGGCGTCGCATCGGGGAGAAATCGTTCGAAGACATTACTGGCATCCTGTTCGTGAGGGAAAGTCAATTTGACGCGGCGACACGGCAACGTGCGGCGTTCACGCTGACGATCGTTTCCGGAAAGTCGCCCCTCATTAAATTCAGGCAATGTATCTCGTGTATGTCGGCAATGTAATCTTTCGTAAGCCGTGCACAAATGCAGTCAGCCGGATATATTCTTCATTAAGGCCGGAATATCCCTATACGAAGGTATGCGGCCACCTATCCTTAATCATCTGTCGCCCCAATCCAGATTGGGATGGATCGATCGCCTGCTTCCGATTAATCTGCTGGCAGCGGTAGAAATGCACCGCTGTCCCGCTTATGACGATCATGGAAAAAATCGATCACATACTGGTTGTCGACGACGATCGCGGCATACGCGAACTGGTTGCCGGTTATCTCGAGCGAAACGGCATGCAGGTGAGCACCGTTTGCAACGGAAGGGAAATGCACGAGCACCTGGGAAGGCATACACCCGACCTCATCCTGCTCGACCTGATCCTGCCCGGCGAAGACGGTCTCGCGCTCTACCGCGCGTTGCGCGAAAGTCGCCATCGCGCGCTGCCCGTTGTCATGCTGACGGCGCGCTGCGATGTCACCGACCGCATCGTCGGGCTCGAAATGGGCGCAGACGACTATATGGCCAAGCCATTTCAGGCGCGTGAGCTCCTCGCCCGCATCCGCGCGGTGCTGCGCCGCACTCGCATGCTGCCGCCCGACCTGCAGCCCGTGGACGACACGCCGGTGCTCGGCTTCGGAGAGTGGCGCCTCGACACCACCGCACGCCATCTGCTCGAATCCGACGACACGGTCGTCATGCTCAGCGGCGCCGAATATCGCTTGCTGCGCGTGTTTCTCGACCACGCGCAACGTGTCTTGACGCGCGACCAGTTGCTCAACCTCACGCAGCGGCGCAACGCCGATCCCTTCGACCGCTCGATCGATTTGCTGGTGAGCCGCCTCCGGCAAAAATTGAACGACACGGCGCGCGCCGCCCGCTACATCAAGACGCTGCGCAACGAGGGCTACATTCTTTCCACGCCGGTCACGGTTCACCACGATGCGCGCGAGGCAGCGCAGGGCATCCGGTCCCACGCTGAAAGCGATGCGCTCTGCGTTGCGCTTTAGCGGCCCCGGGCGTCGCGGCGCGGCTTCGGGGCAGGCGATTTTTGTAGCGCAATGTATCGAGCGTGCGAGACGAAACAACGGCTTACAAACCGCCCGATTCCGGAAACAAGCCCGATACGTGCGCAGCTTCTAATGACTCCATGCAACGGCGATTCAAAACCGCTGCCTGGATTTCCCCTGACACCTGACCTCGTGGAGAAAAGTCATGAAGCTCGTTCGCACCCTCTTCGTCTCGGCTCTCGTCGCCGCCCCCGCACTCGCCTTCGCACAATCGCCGAACACGCCGGTCACGCGCGCATCGGTCCGCGCGGAGCTGGTACAGCTGCAGCAGGCCGGCTACAACCCGGCCACCGATACCACGCAATATCCGAAGAATATCGAAGCCGCCCAGATGCGCCTCGACGCGCAGCAAAACGCGGCATACGGCGGCGCGCCCGCCAATGGCGCGGCATCGGGTTCGCGCAACGCAACGGCGCAAACGCCCGCGCAGCAGCAGGACGTCGTGGGGCTGGAGCCGATCTACGCGCACTCCTGATCAACGCCGCGCGCGGCACGCTGACAATACGGAACACCCAGCTTATGAAAGCAATTGTGATGCAAGGCCCCGGCGGCCCGGACGTGCTGCGCCTCGTCGAGCGTGGCGAGCCCGAACCGGGCCCGAACGACGCGCTCGTCGAGGTGGAAGCCGCAGGCGTGAACTTCATGGACATTGGCGTACGGCAAGGCAACTTCTGGACTGACACGGCCGATCCCAAGCCACTGGGCGTCGAGGGCGCGGGGCGCATACTCGCAGTCGGCCACAACGTCGAGGACTTTCGTCCGGGGCAACGCGTTGCGTGGGTCTATGCCCCCGGCAGCTACGCGCAACGGATCGCCATTCCCGCCGCCTCGCTGGTTCCTGTGCCCGACGAAATCGATCATCGCACAGCCGCAGCGCTCATGATGCAAGGGCTCACGGCGAGCCACTTCGCAACGGACTTCTACCCCGTGCAGCCGGGCGACGTTGCACTCGTGCATGCGGCGGCGGGCGGTGTGGGCTTGCTGCTCACACAGATCGTCAAGATGCGCGGCGGCAATGTCATCGGCCGCGTTTCGAGCGCGGGCAAAGCCGAAATCGCGCGGCAGGCGGGCGCCGACCACGTGATCGTCGACACGAAGGGCGCCTTCGCCGCCGAGGTCATGCGGCTGACGGGCGGCGAAGGCGTCCATGTCGTCTACGACGGGTCCGGGCCCGCGACGTTCGACGCCTCGATGGCTTCATTGCGCCGCTGCGGCACGTTTTGCTGGTACGGTCCCGTGCTCGGCGACTCAGGACCCTTGCGTATTACGAGCTTGCCGCGCAGCATCAAGATCGGCTATGCGGTATTCACCGATCACATCTCCACGCCGGCGCTGCTGCGCGAGCGCTCGAAGCAATTGTTCGACTGGATTATCTCGGGCGCCATCGACATCAGGATCGGGGGGCTTTATCCGCTCGAGCAAGCCGCGCGTGCCCATGCGGACATGGAAAGCCGCGGCACGACAGGCAAGCTGCTGCTGATTCCGCCTGACCCTCGTGCATAACACGCATGTTCTGCCAGGGCCCGTTCACGCCAATAACAGGCCCTATGCCATGTATTCCAGTTGCAGCGCGCGAGGCTCGCGATTCGCGGCGACGGTCACCGCCGCCGCGAACACATAGCCTTCGTTGCGAAGCGTCTTGATGTAGCGCGCCTCACGCACGGTGTCGCGCAAGCGTTGCCGGATACGGCTGACCAGAAGGTCGATCGAGCGGTCCAGCAAATCGGCCTGACGGCCTTGCGTGAGGTTGAGCAACTGATCGCGCGTGAGCACGCGGTTGGGGTAGTCGAGAAACACGCGCAACAAGCGATACTCCGCACTGCTTAGAAAAACGATCGCACCATCGGCATCCACGAGGTGACGCGCCACGGTATCCAAAGCCCATTCGCCAAACCGCAGCACGCTGCCCGATTCCGTGACGCGCATGCCCGGCGGCAGCATATTGGCCCGGCGCAGAATCGCACGTATGCGCGCGTGGAGTTCGCGCACGCCGAACGGTTTTCCCATGTAGTCGTCGGCGCCCATTTCGAGGCCGAGAATGCGGTCCTCCTCGTCGTGGCGCACTGAAAGCAACAAGATCGGCACTGCGTAATGATGACGGCTAGCGCGCAATTCACTGCAAAGCGAGAGTCCATCGATATCGGGCAGATCGACGTCGATCACAACCAGGTCGGGCAGATCGCTCTCCATCATCGAGCGCAATACGCGGCCGCAGTTCGCGTGCGAGACGCGCATGCGGTTCGACTCCAGAAACACCGCGACGCGCTCGCGCAGTTCCCGATCGCCGTCGACGATCAGAATGTGGTCAGGCTTTTTCATGTTGGCTGTCACGCAGATACACAGGCGGGCACGGCAGAAATAGTTCGACATTCTGCAGATACATTTCGGCGCTCAAATCCTGGGCGATGGTGGCAGGAACGCACAAGCAGCACAACAGCAATTGTGTTCACCCTGCGTTGCCTTCAAGTCAACGCCCGATATTCGTACGATATGGTCGGCGCGATAACACGCGAGGGATGTCAATGAGGCAGCTCAATCCACAACGTCTACGCTATTTTCATGCCGTATTGAGTCACGGATCGATCCGCGGCGCCGCGGATCACATGAACACGTCGCCCTCGGTCATCACGCGGCAGATCCGCATTCTCGAAGAGGAACTGGGCGTCACGTTGTTCGAGCGCTACGCCAAAGGCGTGCGATCCACCGAAGCGGCGGTGCATGTGCTCGAGTACTGCGAAGCCTGCGAGTCCCAGCAGGAAAAGCTCGACGACCAGTTGAGCGCCATTCGCGGTCTGCAGCACGGGTGCGTTCGTCTTACCGTGACCGAAGGCTTTGTCGAAATGCTCACGCATGACGTGCTCGCGCCATTCTGCGCTCAATATCCCAACCTCGACGTCGATTTCAGCATATCGAGCGGCGACGGCGTGATCGAGGACGTCTGCACCCATCGTGCGCATATTGGCCTCGCGTACAACCCGCCGCCGCATCCGCAGATCCGCTACCTCGCCAGTGCAAACCAGCCGGCCATGCTGTTGATGCGCACGGATCACCCGCTGGCGCAGGCGCGGCGGACGGCCACGATTCAGGACTTGCTGGCGTGGCCGCTCGCCCTGATGCCTCAGTCGTTCGGCATCGGCTACGCGGTTAAAATGCTCGAGCTTGCCGAGGGAATCCGGATCGAAGCGGCGATGACGAGCAATTCCCTCGTGGCGTTGAAACACATCGTCGCTGTCGAAAACTTCATCACGCTCATTGGCGAGTGCGCCGCGCGCAGCGAGGTAGCGAGCGGCGCGCTCACGACGGTGCCGATTGCCCACGCCATCTTTCAGAGCATGCGGGTGCGCCTGCTCGTCAAGGCAAATCGCGCACTCGCGCCTGCGCCTGCGGAACTGCTCAAGTGGATACAGGAGAGGCTTACGGTTTTCGCGGCAAGCGCTCCGCAAAAGCGCGGCACGGAATAAACGCCAGGCCTCGCGTGTTCCAGTGAGGTCAGCGCATTTGCGCGGTTCATGTGCAATGGGAGGCATGATGCGGTTTGCAGTTCTCGGTGCCGGCGCGGTCGGCTGCTATTACGGCGGCATGCTCGCGCGCCACGGCCACGACGTCGTTTTTATCGGCCGGCCCTCGCATGTCGCGGCGATGAGCCAGGACGGCTTGCGCATTCAGTCGCAGGCGTTCGATGTGCGCCTGCCCGTGCGCGCGGAAACACAAATCGAGGCGGCCGCCAGTGCGGACGTCGTGTTCGTGTGCGTGAAATCGACCGATACCGCCGAAGCCGCGCGCAGGCTCGGCCAGGTGCTCGCGCCAGGCGCAATCGTGGTGAGCCTGCAAAACGGCGTCGACAACGCCGCGTTGCTGCGCGAGCGCGTCGCGCAGCCCGTGATCTGCGCCGCCGTGTACGTTGCGAGCGAAATGGCGGGCCCGGGGCACCTGCTGCACCACGGCCGCGGCGATCTTGCCATCGAGGCGACGCCGCACAGCGAAGCCCTTGCACGCGTCCTGCGTGCAGCGAAGATTCCCACCCAGATCGCCGCCGACGTGCACGCGACGCTTTGGCAAAAGCTCATTCTCAACTGCGCCTATAACGCGGTCTCCGCCATCGTCCAGTTGCCGCTCGGCGCCATGGGGCATCGCGACGCGTTGCGCGCAACCATGCGCGACGTGGTCGCCGAATGTCTTGCCGTCGCTGCTGCCGAAGGCGTACATTTCGAGGACGACGCCGCATGCATGGTCGAGAGAATCGAAGCCACGATTCCAGGCGGACAGTTTTCGTCCACCGCCCAGGATCTCGCGCGCGGCAAACACAGCGAAATCGACTATCTCAACGGTGCGATCGTGCAGCGCGGTACGATCGCCGGCATCGCAACACCTGCCAACCGCATGCTCCACACCCTCGTCAAGGTGCTGGAAGACAAACCCGCCGCTCACGCCTAACCGTCTCTCGCAACCATGCAATTCTCCGACTTCTCCTCGCCCGCGTTCTTCGACAATCCTTATCCCCTGTACGAAAAGATTCGCGCAGCGGGGCCGATTTTGCAGGTCGCGCCCAATATGTTCGTGACCGGGCGCTTCGAGATCATCGACGCCGTGCTGCGCGACTCGCGCATGGGCAAGAGCTATCTGCAAAGCGTGGCTGCACGCTATGGCGCAGACGCAACGGCACAACCGGTATTCCAGTCGCTCAGCCGTACCTTGCTGATGATGAATCCGCCCGCGCATACGCGGCTGCGCGCCTTGTTGATGAAGACGTTCAATGCGCGCGGCATCGAGAAGTTGACGGCGATTGTCGAGGCGACGACGCATGAACTGCTCGAACGCGTGGGCTCGCGCGCCGAGTTCGATCTGGTCAGCGACTACGCGTTCCCCTTGCCGGTGCAAATCATCTGCCGGCTGCTCGACGTGCCCGTTGCGGACGCAATCGCGCTAGGCGGCGCTGCGAGCCAGCTCGCCGCGGCATTCGATCTCGCGCCGCTCGACGAAACCGGTTTGCGCGCGGCCGACGAAGGCGCGCTCATGCTCGAGCGCTACTTTCACGGCGTGATCGAGCAGCGCCGCGCACAGCCTGGCGACGATCTGATCTCCGCCATGCTCAGCGTTGAAGATGAAGGTTCGCGTCTCACCGATGAGGAGGTCGTGTCGAATGCCGTGCTGCTATTCTTCGCCGGTCACGAAACGACGTCGAACATGATCGGCAATATGATGCTCGCGCTCTTTCGCCATCCTCAGCAAATGGAGGCGCTAAAGGGCGACCCGAAGCTGTTGCCGCGAGCGATCGCGGAATGCATGCGCTACGACAACTCGGTGCAATTGCTGGCTCGCACCGCGCTGGAAGACGTCACGCTTGGCGACGCCTCACTCGCGCGCGGCTCCGTCGTCTTCCTGTTGATCGGGTCGGCCAACCGCGACCCAGCCGCATTCCCCGCGCCCGACACACTGGACTTCGCGCGCGGCGCGAACACGCCATCGCTATCGTTCGGCGCGGGTATTCACTATTGCCTGGGCGCGCGGCTCGCCGCACTCGAACTGGATGTCGCGATGCGCTCCCTGCTCGCCCGTTTCCCCGAGATCCGCCCAGTGGATCTGGACGGGCTGGTCTGGCATCGACGCAACAATCTGCGCGGCGTGACGTCATTGCGCGTGCATACGCGTTGACGTCGAGCGGCGCCGGGTCAGCTTCGCCATCCCGGCGCCCTCACTATCGCGTCCGCCGGTGGTGCGGCGTACACGGTCTTATTGCTTCGCATCACCGGGGCTATAGGTCACGTATAGCTTCGTATAACCTTGTGTGTCGAATTGGCCCGTCCATCCCTTGGGAAGCGTCACGGCTTCGCCGGTGCCCACGTTCAATACCGAGCCGTCCGATGACGTGAGCTTCACGCCGCCCGAAATAAAATAGAGAAACTCGGTGTACGCAAGCCCCTCGGGTCCCTTGATGACTTCATGCGAAGGCCCCGACTTGAACACACCGGTTTGATAAGCCTTATCTGGCGACGTATAGCCAACCACGTCGGTCATCTGCGTGCCGCCTTCAACCGACTTTTGCGCGTCCTTGCGGTTGAAAACGGCGCCGGCGAGATCTGCTTTGGAGAGTTTCACCGGCTTTATTGTCTGCGTTTGCGCATGTTCTTGTGCCTGCGCCCAGACACAAGGAAGCGAGCAACCCGCCAGAACCCCAGCGAGAGCGAATGTACGAAGCTTAACCATTACCATGAGTCATCCGTTGAATTTACCTCTGATCGCTACAGATGCTGGACTTGCAGCATGGCATCCGCAAACGCCTTGGGTGCTTCTTGCGGCAGATTGTGCCCAATCCCGCCGCTGATGTCACGATGCTGGTATTTGCCCGTGAACTTCCCGGCGTAAGCGGCCGGCTGCGGGTGCGGTGCGCCGTTGGCGTCCCCTTCCATCGTGATGGTGGGCACTGCGATCGTGGGCGACAGGGCCAGCTTCTTTTCGATGTCGTCGTATTTCGCCTCGCCTTGCACGAGACCGAGCCGCCAGCGATAGTTGTGAATCACCACCGCGACATGATCGGGATTCTCGAAAGAAGCCGCCGTGCGATCGTAGGTGAGATCGTCGAAACGCCATTGCGGTGAAGCGAGACGCCAGATCAGCTTGTTGAAATCGTGGCGGTTCTGCTCGTATCCCGCAACGCCGCGCGCCGTGGAAAAATAGAACTGATACCACCAGGCCAGCTCGGCCGCAGGCGGCAGCGGCTTCGCATTGGCGGCCTGGCTGCCGATCAGATAACCGCTCACGGAAACGAGCGCCTTGCAGCGTTCGGGCCACAGCGCCGCGACGATGTTGGCGGTGCGCCCGCCCCAATCGAAGCCGCCGATCACGGCTTGCTTGATCTTCAACGCGTCCATGAACGCGACGATATCGACGGCGACAACGGCTTGTTGTCCGTTGCGCGGCGTGTCTGCCGAGAGGAAGCGCGTCGAGCCATAGCCGCGCAAATACGGCACGAGCACGCGATGCCCCGCTGCCACGAGTATCGGCGTGACTTCGGCAAAGCTGTAGATGTCGTAAGGCCAGCCGTGCAGCAGCACGACGGGCGGGCCGTTCTTCGGCCCGGCATCGACATAGCCGATGCTCAAACCATTCGCCTGAACCTGATGAATCTCGCCAAATGAGGCCGCCGGCGCCGACTGCGCGCGCGCCAGTTCGCTCAAACCCGTTCCCGCCAGCGCAGCGCCTGCGAGGCCCGTTCCGAGG
Organism: Paraburkholderia sp. JHI869; assembly: GCF_038900775.1. Taxonomy (NCBI): domain Bacteria; kingdom Pseudomonadati; phylum Pseudomonadota; class Betaproteobacteria; order Burkholderiales; family Burkholderiaceae; genus Paraburkholderia; species Paraburkholderia sp. JHI869. The sequence continues at coordinate 138,765 of NZ_JAYMSC010000015.1, read as the reverse complement.
ATACGGCGACGACGTTCATTGATCTGTTCCGACATGATCCTTTTTCTCCCGAGAATCGAAGTCAAGTGAAAACTTGCGCACTCACCCGTGCATCAGCGGAGATTCGTTCGCGCGAGTTCGACGATTTCGTCACCGCGTCCACTGAAAATCGCGCGCAGCATATACAGGCTGAAGCCTTTGGCGTGCTCCATTTCCACCTTCGGCGGCATGGCGAGTTCGTGCTTCGAAATCACGACATCGACGAGCGCGGGGCCCGGATGCGCGAAGGCCGCCTTCAGTGCGCCCGCCAGGTCCTCCGACTCCTCGACTCGCGCGGCATAAATGCCAGCGCCCTTTGCAATCGCGGCGAAATCGGTTTTATCCAGATCGACATTCGCATCGAGGTAACCGGCCGCCTTCAGTTCCATGGAAACAAAGCCGAGCAGGCTGTTGTTGAACACGACCACCTTGATCGGCAGACCGAGTTGACGCGCGCTGAGCAGATCGCCCAGCAGCATGGAAAGACCGCCGTCGCCCGAAAGCGAAACGACCTGGCGCCCAGCATGCGCGCCTTGCGCGCCAAGCGCCTGCGGCATGGCATTGGCCATCGAGCCGTGATTGAACGAGCCATGCAACTGCCGCTTGCCGTTCATGGTCAGATAGCGCGCGGCCCAAAGCGTCGGCGTGCCGACATCGGCGGTGAAGATCGCGTCCGCGCTCGCGGCCTCGTCGATCATTCGCGCGAGGTATTGCGGATGAATGGGCCTGCCGGGCGCGGAAGGCGTGGCGAGATCGTCAAGGCCTTTGCGCGCCGCGTGATAGTGCTTGCGCGCATTCTCGAGAAATTGCCGGTCGGTCTTGCGCGCGAGCATGGGCAAAAGCGCCGCGACGGTCTCGCGCACCGTGCCGACGAGACCCAGCTCGAGCGGTGCGCGACGGCCGAGCTGCGAGCCTTTCCAGTCGATCTGTACGACCTTTGCGTTCGCCGGATAGAACGGGCGATAAGGGAAATCCGTGCCGAGCATGACCAGCGTCTCGCACGAGGCCATGGCGTGATAGCCCGAGCTGAAACCGATCAGCCCGGTCATGCCCACGTCGTACGGGTTGTCCCACTCGATGAACTGTTTGCCGCGCAGTGCGTGCACGACCGGCGCGCCCAGCGTATCGGCAAGCGCCACCACCTCGTCGTGCGCGCCGGCCGTTCCGCTGCCGCACAGGAGCGTGACCGCTTCCGATTCATTGAGCAGCGCGGCGAGCCGTTCGAGGTCCGCTTGCGCGGGGACGATCGCAGCCGCCCCGGAAGATTCGTTCCAGCCGATCGATGCCTGCTCGAGTTCCTTCAATGCCACATCGCCCGGAAGCACGATGACGGCAACCCCGCGTTCCTCGATGGCGGTGCGCATGGCGCGCGCCAGCACGCGCGGAAACTGCTGCGCGTTCGTCACGAGTTCGACAAAGTGGCTGCACTCCTTGAAGAGTTCCTGAGGATGCGTTTCCTGAAAGTATCCAAGGCCAATTTCGGTAGACGGGATATGCGCCGCGATGGCCAGCACCGGCTGGTGATTGCGATGCGCGTCATAGAGCCCGTTGATGAGGTGCAGATTGCCCGGACCGCAACTGCCCGCGCAGACGGCCAGGCGCCCCGTGGAGGCCGCATCGGCGCCGGCGGCGAACGCCGCGCTCTCTTCGTGCCGCGTGTGCATCCAGCGAATCGAGTCGATCTTCTGGAGGCTCGCCGAAAGGCCGTTCAGGCTGTCGCCCGTTACACCCCAGATCCGTTCGACGCCTGCCGCGGCGAGCGTGCGTGCGAGATATTCCGCGATCGTCATTGTGCCCATGATTTCCCTCTCAACACGATATGTGGTTGCAAGCAATCGAAACGGCATGGCGCGTTACGAATCGAATTCAATGGAATGCGTTCAATCGCAAGCCAATTTACGAATCTTTCGTTATCCCCAATAATTGCTGCGAAGACTCGCGCAGCATGGCTTGAAGCGGGGATGCAAGAGACGCCACAGCGTACCATCGCGCACAGAGGCAGCACCATACGGCGATCGGTTTAGCGCACTATACGCAGGTATAGCTGCGCGATTGCGTGCTAATCGAGGGCTAGCGCTTTCGATCGCGCGGCGGCGGCAAGCCGAGCTTCGCCGCCATGTTGACGAGTTCCGGCAGCGAATCCGCGTTCATCTTTTGCATGACCTTGCCGCGGTGCATCTTCACGGTAATCTCGCTGATACCGAGTTCGCCGCCTATCTGCTTGTTCAGCAAACCCGAAACCACGAGCGTCATGACTTCGCGCTCGCGCGGCGTGAGCGTCGCATAGCTATCGTGAAGCGCGCACACCTCCATGTGGCTTGCGAGCGCTTCACGGCTTCGCTCGATGGCGTCGCGAATGGCCTCCAGCAAAGTCTCGTCGTTGAACGGCTTGGTCAGGAACTCGGCGGCGCCGGCCTTCATGGCTTTCACGGTCATGGGCACGTCCCCGTACCCCGTGATGAAAATGATCGGCATATCGGGCCGATCGGCAGCGATGCGCTGCTGCAACTCCAGACCGTTTACTTGCGGAAGCGAAACGTCCAGAACCAGGCAGTTGGGCGCGAACATGCGCGGGTGAGCAAGAAAATCTTCGGCGCAAGCGAATATCTGCGCGTGCAAACCTGCACTGCGCAGCAATAATTCCAGCGATTCGCGCACGGATATGTCGTCGTCGATGACAAATACGATCGGCTCGGCTTGCGAACCGCCCGATGACATGGCGCCCTGATCTGCTCTACCTGTTCTACTTTGAGGCACGTTATTCCTCTTGATTGCCCCGAAGCACTGTAACGCTTTCAGTTTTCACCGAGCGCCACCTTGAGCGCCGCGAGAAGCGCGGTATCGCTAAAGGGCTTGAACAGGCAATCGCACGCGCCCTGCGCGATCAGGCGATCGCGAACGGCTGCATCTTTGTGAGCGGTAATGAAAACGACCGGCACGTTCTTGCCAAGACGCTTCAACTCGCGAAATAGCCCCAGCCCGCCCATACCCGGCATGTTGATGTCGAGGACCAGACAATGGGTTTGATCGACGACTTCGGACGCGAGAAAAGTCTCCGCGGAGGAGAACACGCTCACGGCGTATCCGAACACTCTCACCAGATCTGGAAGCGACTCCCGCACTGCTTCGTCATCATCGACCAACGTTACCAGCATGATTGCCCGCAATCAAGTCTCGTTGAGACCGCTACCCCGTTCACCAAGGATGCACCAGGCCGGGCAGCGAATCTACGATACTTTGGTATCACTCGAACACATAACCTGTCCGCCAGAACGGCCAAGCCACGCAAAGGCGCCCGATGCCTCTGGAGCGAACACCGCACAATGCCCGATGCCAACGCACGCGTCCATCATACGGAGGTATGTATACGCGCCGCGCGAGGGCCGCGTACGCACCATTCAAGCGCCATAAACAGGAAGCGCGAACGAAAAAATCGCGCCTGGACCGTCCGTCGGGATCTCAGCCCAGAGGCGGCCGTTCTGGCTTTCGATGATCGAGCGGCTAATCGCGAGACCAATGCCCATGCCGTCATGCTTGGTCGTATAAAAGGCGTCGAAAATCCGTTCGGCATCGTGCGGGTCGAAGCCGACGCCCGAGTCCCGCACGATCAAGCGGACTGTCTCGTCCGGCCCAGCCTCGGTCTTCACCGTCACGCGCCGGGGCCGGTCGTCCACCGTGCTCATGGCATCCGCCGCGTTGCGCAACAGATTCATGATGACCTGCTGCACCTGAACGCGGTCGCAGCCCGCAAAAGGCGCGCCCTCGGCGAATTCCATGCGCACGACGACACGCGCACGGTCGAGGTCGCTCTGCATGAGGGCGATGATGTCCCGCGCGGTGTGGCCGAGATCGACCGGTTCGAGCGTGGCGCTGCGCTTGCTGAAGAGCGCGCGCAGACGCGTAATGACGTCGGCGGCGCGATTGCCGTCGCGGATCGTGCGCCGCGCCGTTTCCTGTGCGCCTTCGATATTGGGCGGCACGGCCGCCAGCATGCGCAGGCAGGTGCTCGCGTTGGTCACGATGCCCGCGAGCGGCTGATTGACTTCATGGGCGATCGAAGCCGTCAACGCGCCGAGGCTCATTACCCTCGCAACATGCGAAAGCTCCGCGCGCGCCTTGTCGAGCGCCTCCTCCGAGCGGCGGCGCAGGCTGATATCGAGCGTCGTGCCGCTATATTCCTTGCGCCCCGGCCGGTCGGTCACGCGGTGCGCGATCAGGTGCAGATGCTTGACGCTCTGGTCGGGCATCAATAGCCGGTGCTGGCACTCGATGTCGGTTTCGCCGCGCCGCCCCTGCTCGATGAACTGCGCGACGAACCCCGCATCCTCCGGGTGAGCGCGCTCGGCGATACGGTCCAGCGTGACCGGCGTGCCTGGCTCGAACTCGAAGATGTGGTAAATCTGCTCCGACCACGCGATCTCATCCGTCCCGGCATCCCACGAGAAGTTGCCCATCCTGGCCAGCGCCTGACCTTCGGCGAGGAACGCCTCGCTGCGCCGCAGTTCTTCCTCCGCGCGCTTGCGATCGTCGATATCGATGTTGATGCCGTACCATTTGACGACGTTTCCGTCCTGGTCCCGCAACGGGCTCGTACGAAACAGAAACCATCGATACTGCCCGTCGTAGCGCTGCATGCGCGCTTCCGCGGCGCCCGGCATGCGGCTCGCCATAATCTCCTGCCAGGCGGCCATGAGCCCCGGGAGGTCATCGGGATGCACCGCCTTGGTCCACTCGTGGTCCTTCACCTGCGAGAGCGTTCGCCCGAGATAGTCGAGGTAGTACTGGTTATAAAATTCGCCAGTCCCATCCGGGCGCGCCGACCAGATCAGTGCGGGCAGTGCGTTGATGGTCTCGTTGAGGTGGCGCTCGCTCTCCGCGAGCGTGATTTCGGCGCGCTTCCTGTCTTCGATATCGATGCACAGGAGAAACCAGCGCAGAATGCTGCCGGCGCGATCGCGCAACGGAAATCCACGCACGTTGACCCAGCGGTAAGCGCCGTCTGCGCGCCGATGCCGGCTTTCGACGTTGTACGTGTTGCCGCTTGCCAGCGAGGCTTCCTGAGCCGCAATCGCCTCGTCGAGATCGTCCGGATGAACGATGTCGTGGCTGCGCCAGGCTTTGAGTTCCTCGAACGACTTGCCGAAATAATCGCGCGTGAGCTGGTTCTGGCCTTCGACTTCGCCCGTCGCCGACGTCACTGTGACAGGCACGGGGATGCACTCGACGATCAATTCCAGGTCGAGCGCCTGCCGATCGAGCGCTTCCTGAGCGCGTCGCAAGTCGTCGATATCGCTGCATGTTCCGCACCAGCGGACGATTTGCCCGGCGGCGTCGCGCAGCGGGCTGATTTGAATGTCGAACCAACGCGGCTCGCCGTCGAAGCGGCGCAGACGCGCCGCGATGGCTCCGGGCTCGCCGGAAGCGAGAATGGCGGACCGCCGCTCGAGCAGTTCCGGCAAGTCGTCGGCGCTTACCGCGTCCTGCCACTGCGAACCGGACGAGGCTGCGAAGCCAAGGCCCGTGTATTCGGACCATTTCCGGTTGACGAAGTCGACCCGGCCGTCGGGCAGCGAAGTCCATGCAATAACGGAGAGCGCATCCAGCACGATGCCGGGATCAAGGGCCAATCCCATCATTTTTTTGATATTTTCGAGCGGGCGACGGAGTTTCAAACATGCGCAAATGCCCGCGCTCAGGTGCGATTTTCGTGGGCTATGCGGTTTGACCGGAGAATTTTGGGATTATTGCATGCGAAAACAGGCGTCGCAACCGCGCTGGGTTGCCGCCATATCGCGTGATTTCGTTGCGAACGCATCGGATCGATGCCGCGCCACTCAGCGCGGCGTCGACTCCGGAATCGACTCACTACTCAGTCGGCGATTTCGACGATCAATTCGATTTCGACGCAGGCATTGAGCGGCAGCTCCGCGACGCCCACTGCCGAGCGCGCATGCACGCCCGCCTCGCCAAATACGTTCGCGAGCAATTCGGAAGCGCCGTTTGTCACGAGATGCTGCTCGGAAAATCCCGCCGCAGAATTGACGAAGCTCGTGAGCTTCACGATCTGCTTCACGTGATTGAGGTTGCCGACTTTCGCGTGCAGCGTCGCGAGCAGATCGACGGCGATCTTGCGCGCGGCCTCGCGGCCTTCTTCGGTGCTCAGCGTGGCGCCCAGCTTGCCGGTCACGACCGCGCGGGCGTCGCGGGGAAGGTGGCCTGCCAGATAGACCGTGCCGCCGCTGCGAACGCTCATGGTGTAGGCCGCAGCCGGCGAGCTGACTTGCGGCAGCTCGATACCCATCGTCTTGATCGTATCGTAGACGTCACGCTTTTCCATCGCACTCTCTCCAATTGGTTTATTTCAGGGTGGAGTGCAAAAGATAACCGCAAAGGCTCGAATTCAGCGCTAGATCATGGGGTGATCAACGCATCCCAAAGATTGGAGGAACCTAAACCCTGGTATGAATTCACTGCTCCGATGGATCGACGCCGAGCGCAACGGTATTGCGCACGAGTTCGGCAACGGAGCGCACATTCATCTTGCGCATGGCCTGTCCCCGGTGAATCTTGACCGTGACTTCCGCAATGCCCATTTTCGACGCGATCTGCTTGTTCATCAGCCCCGCCGCGACATTGACCAGCACCTCCCGCTCACGCGGCGTCAACGCGTCCCAGCGCTCGCGCGCCTGAACGAGCGAGCTGTCCGCTTCGAGACGCTGTGCATCGCGCTGCAGCGCGGCGACCACGGCGTCGATCATGTCCTGATCGCGAAAGGGCTTGGTGAGGAAGTCGATTGCGCCCGCCTTCATCGCCTCGACCGTCATGGCAATGTCACCGTAGCCTGTCATGAAAACGACGGGCATGGGCGCGCGCTCCTGCGTGAGGAGCGACTTCTGCAGCGCCAGCCCGCTTTGACCGCGCAAGCGCACGTCCAGCACGAGACACGATGGCCCCGGGCTCTTTGGCGCCGCGAGGAACGCCTCGGCGGAGTGAAAGGCGTGGGCATCCAGGTCGATCGAGCGCAGCAGGCTTGCCAATGCGCCGCGCACCGAATCGTCGTCGTCCACGATATAAACGACGCCCGTCGCGGTGTTGCCGCAAGGGGCAGCCGACCGGGCGGTCACAGTGTTTAGCATCTACGAAAGCGATCTGCAGTGTTACGTTGTGCGAATTGAACCATCATGGACACCTCCCCATAGCCATGGGACGCCAATGCCTGACTCACGCGTTCAAGCACCAGCCGCGTAGCCGGCGGCCGATACCGCGAGACTGATAGATGGCGCAGACACTGCAGCGCCACGCCAGAAGCTTACATCGCGCGTTCTTGCGTGGCTCTAGTACTTTGGTATTGGGGGTATGGGCGAGTTGATGCAGCCCGATCGCCTGGCGGGAGAAACTGAAAGGGACCGCAAAATCCCAAATAATGAATTTTTTGCGCCTCTTTTATTGTCTTTACGGCGCCATGCCAGGCGATTCGTGATCGGCCAGGCGAGCGTCCCATGCCTCCAGCGACGCCGCCAGTATCATTGCCCCCGAATTCAAAGGGACCTTGTAGCGCCGGGCCAGCGGCCGGAAAACCGCGTCGCCGCGCTTGATACGCTCCCCGGACAGCACGCAGACGCCCGATTTTCTGGCGATTGCGCGTCGCCAGACTTGCTCGCGGTAACTGCATCGCGTCGGGTCGCTCCACGAGAGCGTGAAAGACGTATTGGCCAGACGCTCTTCTATCTTGACCGTGCAGCTTGCGTATGTGTTGTCATCGGCGGCCCGGAGGTCGGTTCGCGTGCGCGTCGCGGGTGCGCGGCGCGAAACGCTCGTCCTCGAAGCCGGCGACGCAAGCAGGCCCGAGACCACGTGCGCCCACGGATTATGCGGGCAGTCCGGCGCCGAGGCGCTCACGTCATCGTCTGGCTCGTGTGTTTCATCGTTGGCGTCATTGACGCCACGGGGCTGCGCGCAGTGCACGCTTTCACAAGGGCCGCCGCCATCGAGTGCGGTTCCCGCGTATGTCGACCTCCACGAATCCAACCTCACCACGGCAAACTCCCATGTTCTGGATGAGCGTGACAGTCACGCGTGCCCCGCCTCCCGGAGCCGGAACGTCTTCTGTATTGCGTCCAATGATTTCCGATAACTGAAGCTTAAGGAGAAGTGCCGCTACCAGGTATTCTTCCCACGCATAGACTTAATGACGCTTTTGGATGGCGACCCCATACCTTGGTATACATCCATCATTCAGCGCGCACTGAATTGCGGCAAGCGGATTACCATATCGACCTCGCCGCACAGCGGCAACGCAAGAGATTCATAGAGGGCCTTTCAATTCATCGGCGTATGCGCGAGGCCCCTGCGCTGATTTATGTCCCGTCTTTCGCATTCGCAACTTCTTGCCAGGTACGCATTCATCGCGTTCACGCTCGCGGCTTGTGCCGCAGCGTTCGCATGGGCGGCGGGCTGGATCCATTGGCCCGGCCGCGAGGCCGCGCTCACGCCGAGCCGCCTCATCGACGCTTTCGAACGCAGCGCAGGCAAGCATCCCGGTTTTCGCCGCAATCATGCGAAAGGCATCTGCGTGAGCGGCTATTTCGACAGCAATGGCAACGGCGCCGCGCTTTCTCGCGCGAGCGTATTCGAGCGCGGCCGCACGCCGCTGATTGGCCGCTTCTCCGCGCCCGGCGGCAATCCCGCTGAAGACGACGCGGACACGACCGTGCGCAGCTTCGCACTGCGCTTCGCGATGCGCGACGGCGAGGAGTGGCGCACCGGCATGAATTCCGCGCCGGTATTCGCGGTGCGCACGCCGCAAGCGGTGTATGAACTGCAAGAGGCGATGGAGCACGACAAGCGCACGGGCCGTCCCGACCCCGCGAGACTCGCCGCGTTCTTTGCACAGCACCCCGAAACCAATGCGCTGCGCGACTGGCTCGCCGCGCATCCGCCGGCCTCCGCTTTCTATAACGCGAGTTATTACAGCATCGATGCGTTCCGCTTCACAAACGCAAGCGGCAACATGCGATTCGTGCGCTGGAGCGTCGTGCCCGATGCGCCTTACGCGCCGGCAGACAACCACGATTCGAACGCGAGAGACCCCGACTTTCTCTCGCACGACCTGAGGGTGCGACTGCAATCGGGTCCGGTGCGCTGGCGTCTCATGCTGACGCCAGCGGGCGCGGGCGACCCGGTCGACGACGCCACACGCGCCTGGCCTGCCGAACGCGAGCGGCATCGCGTCGATGCGGGTACGATCGTCATCGAGCATGCGCAGTCGCAGATCGACGGTCCCTGCCGCGACCTCAATTTCGACCCGACTGTGCTGCCGGCGGGCATTGCGCCCTCCGACGACCCGCTGCTCGCCGCGCGCGCCGCCGCTTACGCGGTATCGTTCGACCGGCGCACGAGCGAAGAAGCACATGCCGGAGTGAAAGGCCACTGAAGGCCGGTGCGCCCGCAACCCAAACGAAAGTATGGAATAAAGCGCACTGACCAGGTGTTTCGTTTCAAGTTCACCAAAATGGCCCGTGCCGCGTGCCCTTCACCAGACGGTCGCACACGACCGCACAGCGCGCACCAGTCCGGATTGAGCGGGGATCGTGGAGAAAACCCTTCGATGAGCGGTACAGACTTACCGGGCATGCTTCCCGCCATGATTCCGCGGCTGTGGGCGTTTGCGCTGCGCCTCTCCGGGGATCAACACGATGCTGAAGATCTCGTGCAGCGCGCCTGCCTGCGGGGGCTCGAACGCGCGCATCAGCTCCAACCCGACACGGCTCCGTTGAGCTGGATGTACTCCATCATGCATTCCACATGGATCAACGAGCTACGAGCGCGCAGCGTGCGCAAGCGCGCGAGCTTCGAGTGGGACGACGATTTCCTCGAAAATCTCCCCGATCCCGTCGATAATGGCCCCGAGACGCAGCTCATGCACAGCCAGATCATCGCAGCAGTCGAGCGACTGCCCGAAGCGCAGCGTGTGGTGATGCTGCTCGTCGCGGTCGAAGGCATGACGTATCAGCAGGCCGCCGACGTGCTCAAAGTACCCATTGGCACCGTCATGAGCCGGCTCTCGCGAGCGCGGCAGTCGGTCGGTGCCATGTTCAGCGGCGCGGCGCCCAAGGCGCCGCCCGCTCCGCAGCGCAAGGACTCAATCGCATGATTGCCGACGACGCCCAGTTACTCGCCTATGTGGATGGCCGCCTGTCGCCCGACGAGCGCGCGGCGATCGAAGCGCAGTTGCGCGAGTCCGCCGAAGCGCGCAAGAAGGTCTCGCTGCTGCGTGCCTCGCAGGTCGATTTCGCCGGCGCATTCGCTGAGCAGACGCTGCCGCCCGTGCCTGAATCGCTGCGTCTCACCATCGATGAAATGGTGCGTGCGCAACCCGCGCAACCTTCCGCCAGCGCGAACGACGCCGCGATGCCCGCCGCGGAACAGCAGGCTGGCGCGCCTGTGAGATCGCGCCTGCGCCGCGTGCCGGTCTGGCTCGCGGCGGCATGCGTGGTTGGCGCTTTCGTGGCCGGCCAGTTCGTGCGTTTCGACTCGCTGTTCGGGCCGGGTGCACAGGGACCCGGCGCCGCGCAACTGGCAAGCGCATCGGACATGTCGCCGTGGGTGAACGCGGCGGTTGGCTACCAGAAGCTCTATACACGGGAGACCGTCGCGTACCGGCAGGACGATCCGGCGCTCGCCGCGAAGGTGGTCGAGGACATCCGCCGCGACGACCGTCTCGCGCTGCGCGTGCCCGACCTGAGCAGCGCCGGGCTCACTTTCAAGTCGGTGCAGCGCCTGCGTTTTCACAATAAGCCGCTCGTGCAGATCGTTTATCTGCCGCGCAGCGGGCCGCCCATCGCCTTGTGCGTGATGAAGGACGCGCGCCCGGACGAAGCGGTCGCCTCCCGCACTGTCGATTCGATGGGCATCACCACGTGGCGGCAGAACGAACTGACCTACGCGCTCATCGGCGAGACGGTCGACGTCGACCTGGCGGCGCTCGGCAAGCGTATCTCCAACCTCGATACGGCGGCGCTATTCAGCGAGGCGCAGCAGGCCGCACCGTCGAGCAACGGCTAAGACCCGACGCCGCCACGGAATAATTGCCGCGCCAGGCTGTTGTGTTGAAGAACCCTCGACCAACGGCTCGGCATGATTCATCGATTGCACCTCTGGGCAGCGAGCATCGTCATCGCGGCGGCGCTCGTGTCGCCCGCGCACGCCGCATGGCGGCTCGCGACCACCGACGCACCCGTCACCGTCGTGCGCGGCGCGAACGTGACCTCGGCAGCGGCGGGCGAGACCTTGCGCGACGGCGACCTTCTCGAGTCGGGCGAAGGCGTCGCGCATCTGCAGGACGAACACGGCACGCTCGCCGCGCTCGGTCCGCAAACACGCGCGATGCTCACAGCCGACGCGCATGTCGCCTTGCTGAGCGGCTGGCTGAAGATCGCCGCCGCGTGCGCAACCGCGCCCTGTCCACAGGTGCGCGCGGAGACGGAATCCGGCGCGCTCGATGTCGGATCGAACGCTGCGGCGATCGTCGCCGCGCCCGCAAACACGCAAACGGTTAGCGTATTCAGCGAAACCGGCGCGCAGACTTTCGCGGCGCAGCCGCCCGTGTCGATAGCGAGTGGCCGGTTCGCGAGCATCGACAGCCGTGGGCACGTGCAGTTGTCGGCGCGCCCGACCGACGCTTTCCTCACGAACATGCCGCTCGCCTTTCGCGACGCCTTGCAGCCGCTCGCTCTCGCCTTCGCAAAACCCGCACGCGTTGCGCCGCCCTCGCGCGCTGTGACTTACGACGACATCGCGCCGTGGCTGGACAGCAAGCTGCCCGCACGCAAGACCTTTCCCGCACGCTTTCGCTCGCGTCTGGCCGATCGTGCATTTCGCCACGATGTTCAAGCGCATCTGAACACGCTGCCCGACTGGCGCGCCCTGCTCTATCCGCCCGAGCGCCACGGCGTGCCTGATGTGCGTAACGTGCGCAATGTGCGCTATCCATAAGGCAAGATCCATCACCGCCATGAAGCCTGGACTCTCCCTCAGCGTCAAATTCAACCTGGTATTCCTGATCATCTTCGCGATCGCGCTGGTGGTGATCGGCGTGGTCTCCGACCGTCTGCTGCAAGCACAGGCGCTCGAAGAAACCGCGCACGACGCCAACATCCTCGCGAGCGCGGCATCGTCGATGCAGAGCTACACGGCGGCGCACGTGACGCCGCTGCTCGCCACGCAGATCAAATACAGCTTCGTGCCGGAATCGATCCCCGCGTTTTCGGCCATCGAGATGCTCAAACTGCTGGAGAAGGACTTCCCGAGCTTCTCGTACAACGCCACGATGCTCAACCCGACCAACCCGCGCGATCGCCCGACCGACTGGGAAACCGACGTCATTCGCCATCTGCACGATCATCCAGAACTCAAGGAACTGACCGGCCAGCGCGACGCGCCAGGCGGCCGCTCGTTCTTCCTCGCGCGCCCCAGCAGCATTACCGACACCGCCTGCATGCAATGCCATAGCACACCGAGCGCCGCGCCCGCGACGATGACCGCGAAGTACGGCACGTCCAACGGTTTCGGCTGGACCATGAACGAGGTGATCGGCGCAGAATTCGTGTCGGTCCCGATGGCGCAGCCCATTGCGCGCGGGCGGGCCGTGTGGCGCACGTTCATGCTTTCGCTCACGGCCGTGTTCGCGATCGTGCTGATCGTGATGAACGCGATGATGCACGTGCTCATCACGCGGCCCATTCGTGCGCTCTCGCGCGCGGCCGACGAAATGAGCCTCGGCAAGCTCGATGCGACCACACTGCCCACGGGCGGCTCGGACGAAATCGCATCGCTCGCGGTGTCGTTCGGGCGCATGCAAACCAGCCTCATCGAAGCGTTCCGCATTCTCGACGAAGAGCAGACCTGAGGCCCCGAGCGATGTCCCGCGCCATCGACATCCCCACGACATTCGAGCGCTACGTCATCGAGCGCGTGCTCGGGCGCGGCGCAATGGGCGTGGTGTACCTGGCGTTCGACCCGCGCATCGAGCGCAAGGTGGCGCTCAAGACCCTTCAGCGGCCCGCAGGCGGCGAAGCGGATCACGAACTGACCGCGCGCTTTCTGAACGAAGCGCGCGCCGCGGGTCGTCTCGCGCATCCGCACATCGTCGCGGTGTACGACTACGGTGAAACGGGCGAAACCGCTTTCATCACGATGGAATATGTGCCTGGCGAAACGCTAGCGGCGAATCTCGCGCGGCACGCGAGCGCGGGCACGCGCATGAATGCGCTGGCCGCCCTGCGCTGGTTCGCGCAACTGCTCGATGCGCTCGACTACGCACACGGCTCGGGCATCGTGCACCGCGACATCAAACCCGCCAACCTGCTGATCTCGTCGCGCGGCGACTGCAAGGTCGCGGACTTCGGCATCGCGCAACTCGACACGTCCACGCTCACGCAAACCGGCACGCTGCTCGGCACGCCGAGCTATATGTCGCCGGAGCAGTTCACCGGCGACGCCGTCGATGCGCGTTCCGACCTCTTCAGCGCCGCTGTCGTGCTCTACGAAATGCTCACTGGGGCGTGTCCGTTTACGGGAACGCCGGGCGCGGTCATGCGAAGGATTCTGGACGAGATGCCGCCGCCTCCTTCTGCGGTCGCGCCCGGCTTGCCTGCCTATGTCGATCAACTGGTGATGAAAGGCATGGCGAAACGCGCCGAGGAGCGTTACGCCAGCGCGCGCGAATGGCGAGATGCACTACTCACCGCACTCGCGTCGGAGGTCAATGAGGATACCGAACGAACCGTACTCGTGCATGCCACCTCCGGAACACCGCCGTCTACGGCGAATCTCGACCCCGAACTCGTCGCGCACCTGGAGAAGCGCCTGGCGAGCCATGTCGGGCCCGTGGCCTCGCTGCTGGTACGGCGTGCATGCGCAGGCGCGACGAACATCGATACGCTGCGCGAACGCCTGAGCGCCCACTTGCCCACCGACGACGCGCGACGCGACTTCGATTCGCTGTTGATCCCCGTGGGCGCAGGCGCATCACGTATGCTTTCTGCGCAGACCATCAGCGCAGAAAGCGTGAACGACGCTATCGCGCGCCTCACGGCGCTTCTGGGTCCCGTCGCCCGCATCGTGGCGCGCCGCGCGGCGGCACGCGCCACCGATCTGCGCGCCTTCCACGCGCAACTGCTCGATGCGGTGCCTCAACCACACCGCGAAGCGCTACGGCGCGAGTGGGACATCGAAGGCGACTAGTCTGCCTTCTCGCGTGCTTCGAGCAAATGCAGAAACAAGCGCGTATCGAGCGCGCCCTCGTGCCGATGCGTCACGCCATCGTCCTGAGTCCACCACACGCTGGCGCCTTCGCACGGCGCCAACGCAATCGGCTCATCGCGCAGCGCAGCGAGTTTCGGCTCGAATGCCTCCAGCGAAAACGAAGCCGCCAGTGTAGACAACGCCAGCGCACAAGCCTCGTCGTGCCAGCGCGAATCGACAGCGCACGCTCCGCTTTCGATCTGCCGCGCAATCACGAATGGAAAATACCGCCCCACCGCATCGATTCCGGGCATGAGCACGCCGGTGCACGCGCAGTCGTCGATAACGGAGGGCGGAGCCGAGAAGCGCCACACTGGCATCTCCAGATAGCGCTCGAGCCACCCTCCCGCATGACGCTCGCGCGCGCCCAGCAGGCCGCGTTGCAGCCACGCGTCCCAGCGGTCGACGAAAGCCGCGGCAAGGCCGCGCCCAACGAAGTCGCCATGCGTGCGGACCTTGCCGTAAAAACCCGCGTCGTTTCGATAATCCGCGTTCATAGCGAAGCCGGGCAACGAAAGCCATTGAGCACGTCCGCGCGCAACGGATTGTTCACGCTGCTGGCCACAAGCGCGAGCCTGACCTTGCCGCCGTCGAACGCGGCGTTGAAATGATCGGCTTGTCCGGCCTGCTCGACACGCGCGGCATCGAGCAGATGGAACAGCGCCCACGGCCCCTCCGCGCGTGGCGGCGGCGTGGGCGCGGGGTCGAGTTCGACATGCGCCTGCCCCGTGCCCTTGCCGCTCGGCCATTGGAACGCAGCGGTGGCGTTGGGCGCATCGCTCGTCGCGCTCAACTGCGTGCCGTCGATATCGAGCACGAAGCGCTTCACCGAAGGATCGAGCGAAACCACCTTCGCCGAGAAGCGCACGGACACGTCGTGGCCGCCATCGCGGAACAACGCGTCGCGCAACATCGCCGCATGCTGGAACGCCACTGGCACATCGTCAGGAATGCCGAGCGCTTTCGCTTCGGGCCGCCACTTCCACACCGCGCCGGACATGTCCACCCGATTCTGCAGATTGTTCTGGAAGAACGCGTCGATCAACCCGCCAGGCGCGAGCACGCGCGCGAAGTCGTCGGGTGCGGCGTCGCGCGCCGAGTTCCGCACAAGCGGATAGCGGCCATCGAGCGCCTGCCTGCACACGGGCGCGACAGTCGTGGCCCACAGCGTCTGCAATTGGACGCGCTGGCTTTGAATCTGCACGGTATCCGCGTTACCCGCCACGCCTTGCAGCACCGCCGCGAGCGGCGCGGGCGCGTTCTGCGAGAGCAGCTTCAGGCGGTCGAGCGGTCCCGTGGCGGGCGGCGGCAGCGACTGCCTGCGTGCCGTGTCCTCGGCCTGCAGGGTCGCGGCGGCGTCCTTGAGCGCGTTGATGTCATCGTCGAGCGCGGCGCCCGCCAGATCGTGCAGCGCCTGAAAATGCGTATCGACGAGCGTGGGCGCGGCGGCCTGCTGCGCCTGCACGCCTATGCGCTTTTCCAGCACATCGAGCTTGCCGGCCGCCGGGGCCGGCGGCGTGAATGTCGTTTCGCGCGCAACGGCCTGAATCAGCGCGCGCAGCGGCGAATTCGCCGAGCCGAGCAGGTTCGCAATGCGCGCGCCTTGATCGGGCGCGCTGAACGGCACCACGCCGATATCGGCGAGCAACGCGTCCCACTGGCGGATCGCTTCCTCGCTGTAGAGCCGCGTGAGCGCCGCACGCAGCGCCTCCGCGCTTTGTGCATCGGTATGCGTCTGCCCCGCGCCGAGCACCCAATCGTCCTTCGACAGATTGGCGAGCGCCGCTTCGCGCAACCGCACGAACGCGTCGAAACCCGCGCGCGTATACGTACCTTCGATGCCCTGCGTGAGCGGCAAGCCGCTCTTTCTCACGAACACGATCTGCCCGCTCGGTCCCGCCGCTTTCGCCACGGTGAACTCGGGCAGGCGCAGTTGTGCGAGTTGCTGGTCGATACGCCCGTCCAGCCGCTGCGCGAGCGGCACCCGGTTGAGCACGGCGCGCGCCTGCGCGATCAGGTTCTGGTCGAGCGGCAGGTTCGAATCGAATTGCCCGCGTCGGAACAATGCGGCCAGATGCTGCTCGATGTCGGCGCGCTGTGCGTCGCTCGCCTCTTTCATCGAACCCGTTCGCCAGGTGCGCAGCGCCCAGACCTGCAGCGCGTCCGGGTCGAAATGCGTCGGGTCGCCCAGCATCAGGTATGCGCGCAGTGCTTCATAGAGCGTCGCGGGATCGTCCGCGCTGCCGTGGCGAAGCTGGTCCTCCATGCGTTGCACGACGATCGGCAGCAAGGTCTGCCGCAACAGGCGCTGGTACACACGCTGCGCTTCGAGGCCCAGCTTCTCGCGCTGATCGAGGCCGAGGCCCGCCCACCACGGCGCTTCGCGCCTGGCGCGCTCCGCTTCGCCGCCAGGCAGATCGCGCGCGGCGTCGAGCAGCGGCAGGACCGCGAGCGGACTGTCGCCCGCACTGGTTTTCTTCGCAAGCTCGGCGAGCGCGGCGCTCTGCTGACGGCTTTCGTCGACGAAGCGGCGATTCGCCCGACCGCTCGCGAACAGGGCAATCAGCCCCGCCACCATCAACACGGCAATGCCCGCGATCGCCGCCTGCTGGAAACGCCCGCGCCTCCGCACCGCACGCGGATCGCTGCCCGCGATGCCCTGCTCCGCGAAGATCACGTCGCGCAGCAGCCGCTTGACGAAATAGGCGCGCCCGCTCGACGCGTCCGCCATCACGACCTCGCGGCTCAGGCCGAGCGATGCCGCCATCGCGCTCATCATGCGATCGAGCGGGCGTCCGCTTTGCGTGCCGCTCGTGAAGTACACGCCGCGCAGTGTCGGCGCGCGCGCGAAGCGCGATTCGCCGAACGCCTCTTCGAGAAAGCGCCGCAACGCACGCTCGATGCCCGCGAACTGCTGCGGGAACGCAAAGACGAGTGCTCGCCGCCGTGTGTCGGTTTCCTGCTGCATGCGTTGCAGCACGCGGCCTTGTAGTTGTGCATGCAACAATGCGAACTCTTCGGAGAATCGCGCAAGCGGCGCACTGCCTTCGCTCGCCTCGCCCTGCGACGCCAGCGGGAACGTCATGCCCCACACCTGCTCGCGCTCGTCGCGCCCGAAGTCGTCGAAATACTCGGAGAAGCCCGCGAGCATGTCGGCTTTCGTCACGACGACGTACACCGGTAAGTTCACGCCGAGTTGCTGGTTCAGTTCCGCAAGTCGTTCACGGATCGCAGCGGCATAGGCCGCGCGCTGCGCGTCGGACTGTTGCAACAGATCGGCCACCGAGACCACGGCCATCACGCCGTCGAGCGGGCGGCGCGGCCGGTACTTGCGCAGCAGCCCGAGAAAGCCGAGCCATGCGCCACGGTCGGCCTGCTCGTGGCTGTCCTGCGTGGTGAAGCGGCCCGCCGTGTCGAGCAGCACGGCGTGGTCCGTGAACCACCAGTCGCAGTTGCGCGTGCCGCCCACGCCGCCCACCGCCTGCGCGCCGAGCCAGTCTGCGAGCGGAAAACGCAGGCCCGAATGCGCGAGCGCGGTCGTCTTGCCGGCGCCCGGCGCGCCGACAAAGAGATACCACGGCAAGTCGTAGAGCGTGTCGCGGCGGGGGTCGAGCCACGCGAACCTACCCCGCATGTCGCGCGCGCCGCTGGCTGGCGCGCGCGAATCGCGCAGTGTTTTCAGCGCCGCTTCGAAACGCGTGCGCAGTGCCGCGAGGTCGGCGTCGGCGGCCTTGCGTGCGGGGTCCGGCGTGCGCTTCGCGGGGTCGAGCGCATCGGCCACGAGGCTCTGCACGAACTGCGAACTGGCGATGCGCGCTTTCGCGAATCGCACGCCCCAGTAAAGCGCCCAGCACGCGAGGAGGAGCGCGATCGCCGCCCAACGCCGGGCGCTACTCTCCAGCGGCGCCGCGCCATTGAACGCCACGAGCGGCCCCTCGAACCAGACCAGTGCGCAAAGCGCCAGTACACCCGCAAACGTCACGAAAGGCGGTCTTTTCAATACGTGAATCCACTTCATGGCGCGGCTCCCGGCGCAAGAATGGCGATGCTCACGCGGCGGTTGCGCGCGCGGCCCGCTGCGGTTTCGTTCGATGCAACGGGCTCGGTATCGCCGCGGCCTTCGGCGCTCACGCGTGCGGGGTCCGCAAGATGCGCCGCGAGGATCGCGCGCACCGTCTCCGCGCGCGCCTGCGAGAGCGCGACATTGGAGGGAAAGCGCGCCGACACGATGCGCTGGTCATCCGTATGCCCGATCACGACGACGTTGCCTGGCTTGTCCGCCAGCGCCTCGCCAATGCGCTGAACGAGCGGCGCGAAACGCGGGTCGAGCTCGGCGCTGCCGGACGCGAAAATCTGCGCGCCTTCGGCGCGATTGTTGATGGTCACGGTCGTGCGGTCCGCCGATTCCCCAACTGTGACGAGGCCTTGCGCGATCTCGGGCGCGAGAAAGCCATCGAGCGCCGACGCGAACTTCGGCGCAGCCTGTGTCTTGGCCGCGAGCACGGGCGCGGGCGCCACACGAATACCGCGCATCGCGGCGAATACCGGGTCGGAGAAGGCATTGATGCGCAGTCCCAGCACGAGGCTCGTCACCATCAGTACGAGGGCCGCGAGCGCCAGCGCAACCCACAGCGGCACGAAACCGAGCGTGCGTTCGCGAGCGTGCTCCGCGGGTTGCCAATGCGGCGACAGCGCCCGCTCGAGCGGGCCGCGTTGCGCACGGATCATCTGTTCGAGGCGTTCGCGAATCTCGTCGAGTTGCCGCTTGCCGCCTTCGATGAGCCGGTAGCGCCCGTCAAACCCTGACGCAAGGATCACGTAGATCAGCTCGAGCAGGTCGATGTCGGCGGCGGGCGTTTGCGCGAGGCGCTGCAGGATCACAAAAAGCCGCTCGCCGCCCGAAGCCTCGTTGTGAAACGTCACGAGCAGGCTCCTGCGGCCCCAGACCCCCGCGCCCCACGGCGTCGCCGCGATCGCCTCGTCGATGAAAGTGCACAGGCAATAGCGCGCCGGGCCGAGCTGCGTGTCGGGCACACCGAAGGCGCGTCCGTCGGCCTCGAAGCGGCGCACCATCTGTATCAGTTGCGCACGCAACGTGTCGAGATCCGGATGGCTCGGTAGCCGGCGAAGGGGCAGCGCGAGTTCCAGCAATGGGTTGGCCGCCCTGAGCAGCGGGTTGCGGCCAGCCATCGTTGCATCGAGCGGTGCGAGCCCGGGTTCAGCCGATCGCGGTGTACGCTGCGGCGCGGGTTCTGCGTCGGCGCTGGCCGTGCGTTCGCGTTTGCGCCCCGGCATTGGCATGCGGATGGTGCGCGCGGCGTCGAGAAAATCCGCATCGTCGAGCGGCGCATTCGTGTTTTCGGTCATGGAAAGCGGTCCTCTATGCATGACTTCAATGACGGATAGCCCAGAGTTCCATCGCAAGCCCGGGGAACTCACCCGCCACGTGCAGCGCCATGCCCGCAGAAGAAGCGAGCGTTGCCCACGCCTCGTTCTGGTCGTCGAGTTCGAAATAGCTGTAGCCCGCATGGAACGGCAACTGGCGCGGCGCGACGGCCAGCGCGCGCAACGCGATGCCCGGCAGTTGCAGATTCACGAGATCGCGGATCTTCTCGATGCTGCCGATCTTCACCTGGCTTGCGAACGCGGACAGCAGCGTGCCGGCCGGCACCTGCGCCCGCACCGCAAGCACGAAGGTCGCGCCGGCAAAGAGCGTGCGGTCCGCGACCCGCGCCACACGCAAGCCATATTTGCGCTCTTCGAGCGCGATCGCCACCACCTGCGGGTCGGCGACGCGCGAAAGCGCGAGCCGCAGCGCATCGATCACGGGTTCGAAGGTCTCCTTCAGCCGGTCGTGCCGGTAAGCCGCAAACGTGGGCGGCCGCCGCACGGCCTGGCTGAACGTGGCAAGCTCGCCCGCCAGCGCGATGCACGACTGATAAAACGATTCGGGATGCAAACCATCCATCGCATTGAAGTGCGCCACGAGCGGCTGCGCGCGATTGACGATCTGTAGCAGCAGGAAATCGGCGATCTCGGCCATGCCCGCGCCGTCGGGCTGTGCGAGACGCCCAGCGAGCGCTTCGCCGCGCTGCTGAAGGAGCCCACCCAGCTCGGTCGAGAAGCGCGCAAGGCGGCCCGCCACGCGATAGTCGAGACACGGTGCGCAGTAGTCGTCGTCGAGCACGACGCGGCCGTCGCTGCGGCGCTCGACCACGTGCGCCACGCCCGCGCATGCGTGCGCGTTGGCCACGTCGGGCGCGAGCGCGAGGCGCAGGCGCAGCTTGCCGATCTGCAACAGCGTGCTGGGCGCATCGGCGTCGTTGCTGTCGTGGACTTCGAAGTCCCCCGCGCCGTAACGCACGAGATTATCCGCATGCTCCATGCCGCCCGATTCGGGCGCGCCCGCGCGGCGCACGGGTAGCGCGAGCATCACCGTCACATTCGCGGCGTTTTCGGGGATATCGAGCGGCTCGGGCAAATCGTCGTCTGCGGGCAGGTTGAACGGCGTGCCGTCGGGCAGCACGCCCGAGGCCGCGCGCAACGCCAGTTTGCCGAGCTTGAGCAGCGCCTCGTCGATCTCCAGCGCCGTGAAGCCCCAACTATACGCGCGCAGGCCGTTCACGCGCCCCGCGACCAGCGCCTCGACATGCCGGTCGTGCTGCTGAAGATGCTGCGGCTGAAGGAACATGCCCTCCGACCAGATCACTTTGTTGTTCCAGTACATGCTATGACTCAATCCTTCGGAAATTGCAGCGCGTCCAGCTGCGCCTGATAGGCGCGGCCAAACGGTTCGCCAAAGCGCTGCTGGAAGTCGTCGCCCGCGTCGCGCGACACCTGCTCCCAGGTCTTCACGTAGCGCTGCCACAGGCGTGCCCGCCGATTGCCGATGAGCGCTTCGAGGCCAGCGGGCGCGTCGAGCGAGCGCTCGATCGCGGCGGGGTCGATGCGCCCCATGGCGTCGTCGAACGCGGCGCGCATGCCCGCGACGAGCGCGAGCTCGTGTGCCTGGATGTCGCGATAGGCGGCGCGCAAGGCTTCGTCCGGCGCGAGATAGCCGCGCCCGCGCGCGCCTAGCATTTGCGTCAATGCGCGGTCCGCGTCGGGAAAGAACTTGAGCGGGTTGTTGTCGCGCGCCTCGATCATCGTCATCGCCATGCGGGCCTCGCGCCGCGCCATCGCGCGCGAGCGCAAGACGCTCATCGTGCCCTGCGTGGCTTCGCGCAACAGCGCGCCGGTGAGGCGGGCAACCTCCTGCGCGCCAAGGTGGGCGACATCCTCGGCTGCAATGCCGAGGCCCTCCAGCAGCGCCTGCAGCACGGCGGAATCGTCCGCGCGCGGGGCCGCAGCGGCAGTCTCTGACGTCGCAGCGCGCGAGTCCTCGAACCGGTGCGCCGGTATCGCAGCCAGCGCCCTTTCTGGCGACACGTGCTCGAAGCTTCGCGAGGGTGCTGCGGGCTCGCGCTCCCCCCGCGCGGGAGCGTCGCGCAACGGGTCGGCTGCACCCAACGCGTCCATCAGCGCCTGATTCGCGTTGCCGCCGAAATCGAAATGTCCCGGTTCGCGCAGCAGCGGCGTCGCGGCTAGCGGATCGGGCGTGAACGGCGCTTCGTCGCGCGGGGGCCGCAAGACGCCAGCGCGCGGTGCGTCCCAGTCGTCGGGAATGAGCGGCGCGCCCGGCGGCGCCTCGAACTCCGGCGTGCCCGGCAGGCTCGCGGCCAATGGCTCCACGTGTGGCGCAGGTTGCGTCATCAACGTTTGATCGAATGACGCCCAGGCTTCCTCACTCTTTTCGAAGGAAACCGCGAGCGTATAAGCGCCAATCCGGATCTGATCGCCATGCGACAACACAGCCTCGCGTGCCCCGTTCAGCGCCTCGCCGTTCAGCAGCGTCGGATTGCTTCCCGCATCGACCAGCACATAGGTGTCGCCACGGCGCTCAATGCTTGCCTGCATGCGCGAAATGCCGCGTTGTGCGTCGCTCAGCACCACGGTGCTGTCCTGTGCGCGGCCAATGGTTGCGCGATCATCGATCTCGATCGTGTGCGGCATGGCGTGCTCGCCGCCTTCGCCGCCCTGTACAGTCAGCGTCAGTCTCACGGGGCCTCCTGATTGCGAATCTTGCGCGTGCCGTCGTCGGCGTCGCGCGGCGGTCTGGGCGGCGCAGGCGGCACGCCAGGCGGCACGGGCGGCACACCTGGACCAAGCGGAATCGGGAAGCTCGACATCTCGATCGTTTCCGGGCCGATAAGGATGTACGACGCCCCGGCGCGCAGCGCGATGGTTGCGCCCGCCTCGATCTCCACCGCCGCGCCCGCCTTGATGTGCACGGCCGCGCCCGCGTCGAGCGAATACGCCGCGCCCACGAACTGCTCGTGCGTCGTCATGCTGGCCGCCGAGACGGGGCCCGCCACGCGCGACGTGCTGCCGCCCAGCACCGAATCGTTGCGCGCGCCGCCCGTCTCGCGGAATTCGCTGCCGCCGATGCATAAGTGCCGCTCGCCGGTGACGTTCATCAGCGCGTCGTGCTTGACCCATGTTTCGTGATCGCGCTCGGCATGAAAAAACATCTGCTCGCCACCCTTGCGGTCGTCGAGGCGAACTTCGTTGTAGCCGTTGCCGCCTTTGGTGGACTGGCTTTTAAGCGTGGACACCGCGCTTTGCGCGGGCAGCTCGTACGGCGGCATATTGGTCGAGTTGTAAAGCGCGCCGACAATCACGGGCCGGTCGGGATCGCCCTCGATGAAATCCACCAGCACTTCCTGCCCGACACGCGGCAGACACATCGCACCCCAGCGCCGGTTCGCCCAGCCTTGCGCCACGCGCACCCAGCAGCGCTCGAGGCGGTTCGCGCCGCCCGTTTGCGAAAGCTGTTCCCAGTGGAACTGCACTTTCACGCGCCCGTACTTGTCCGTGAGGATCTCCTCGCCGGGCGGCCCGATCACAACCGCCGTCTGCGGGCCCGCGGCGCGAGGGACAGGCGTGACGCGCGGCGAACGGAACGTGTTGTCGCTGCGAATCGCCCGGAAGTGGCAGTCGAACAGCGGCTGGGTGGGGTCGCTGGTGGATACATAGGCATCCGATACGATTTCCGCCTGATTCTCGATCACCAGATACTGGCGGTTCTGTGCGCCGCCCGCATGATCGCGCAACCGGAACAGGCCGCCCGCCGCAATGCCGCGTGCGGTGGTGCGCCCTTCCATTGCGTCGTTCTGCGTTTGATGGATCTCCACGTTGATGCGCGCAAGCCGCTCGCCGTCGTCGGCTTTCACATGCCCGCTCAAATGCTCCTGCATCAAATAGCGCGGCGGATCATAGGGCGCGCTGCGCGTCGCGCGCGAGACGAGCCCTTCGCTATTGCTCACCGATGCCTTTTCGAAGTCGTAGTCGTTGACTTCGTAGCGCCCCGTTTCGAGCGTCGCGCCCGCGTGCCAGCGGTATACGCACTCTTCGTCTGGACGAGGCGTGTCCCAGCCCTGAAACGGCACCGACTCATAGTGCGCGATGGGCCGGTGCTCCGCGCCGGAATCGGCCAGCACGAGCGTATGTTTGCCGCCCGCGTGCTCGAAAAAGTAATGCATGCCTTCGCGCTCCATGAGGCGGCTCACGAAGTCGAAATCCGTTTCGCGGAACTGCACGCAATGATCGAGCGCCGGATAGCTCGCCGTGCAGGTATTGCGAAAGTCGATGTCGTACGACTCCAGAACCTGCGCGACGATTTGCGGCGCGGTGCGCTGATGGAAGAAGCGCCGGTGCGATGCGCGCGTGAGCAGCCACAGGCGCGGATGCACGATGGCCTCGTAGCGCGCCATGCGGTTCTTCGTGGTGTCGCCGGGCGCGAGCAGGCGCAGCGTCGTGACGACGCCGTTGAATTCGCGCGATCCGCCGGCCGGGTAGTCGAGCGTCACGCAAAGGTTCTGCCCAAGCACCGCGCCCGGATCGATATCGTTGCGCATATCAAGGAACGCGATCTCGAAGCGGCTCAAGCGCCCCAGCGCCTCGCTCGCCGACATGCGCAGAAACACCGCGTCGTCGCCGAGCGCCGCACAGCTCATGCGTACATGGCGATTAGTCGAAGGCATAAGCAAACTCCTCACCCTCGACGCTCACGTGCACGCGTGCAAGCGTTTTGCCGTCCATCACGCGCGAGAGATACTCGGTGCTGATGCGCGGCAGCACGCTGTTGGTCAGAATGGCGTCGATCATGCGGCCGCCGCTTTCCATGCGCGTGCAACGCAACGCGATTTGCGACACCACCGCTTCGTCATAGGTGAAAGGCACGTGGTGCGTGAGCGTCACGCGCTCGGCCACGCGGCCCAGTTGCAGCCGGATGATGGCGCACAGCATGTCGCTGGAGAGCGGGTAATACGGAATGGTCACCATGCGCCCGAGCAACGCGGGCGGAAAGGTCTGCAGCAACTGCGCGTGAAGCTCGCGTTCAATCACCTCCATCGGTGTGCTCGTTTGCGGATCGCGGCACAAGTGCGCAATGCAATCGGTGCCCGCATTGGTCGTGAGCAGAATGAGCGTATTGCGAAAGTCGATGGAGCGGCCTTCGCTGTCGTCCATGCGGCCTTTATCGAAGACCTGGAAGAACAGTTCGTGCACGTCCGGGTGCGCCTTCTCCACTTCGTCGAGCAGCACGACGCTGTGCGGCCGCCGGCGCACCGCTTCGGTCAGCACGCCGCCCTCGCCAAAACCCACGTAACCCGGCGGCGCGCCCTTGAGCAGCGACACCGTGTGCGCTTCCTGGTACTCGCTCATGTTGATGGTGATGAGGTTCTGCTCGCCGCTATAGAGCGCCTCGGCGAGCGCGAGCGCGGTTTCGGTCTTGCCCACGCCCGATGTGCCCGCGAGCAGAAACACGCCAACCGGCTTGTCCGGATCGTCGAGACCGGCGCGCGAAGTCTGCACGCGTCGCGCGATCATTTGCGTGGCGTGATGCTGGCCGACGATGCGGCGGTCGAGCACCTCGGCGAGGCGCAACACGTTGCCGATCTCGTTCTTCAGCATGTTGAGCACGGGCACGCCGGTCCAGTCCTGCACGACCGCCGCCACCGCATGACGGTCGACGCCCGGCAGCACGAGCGGCGCTTCGCCCTGATGCGCAGCGAGTTGCGCCTGGCGTTCGCGCAGCGCGGCCAGGTCGGCGTGCGGTACGCCTTCACGCAGCGCTCTACGGCGCGCGAGAATGTCCTCTACCATTTCGCGCTCCACGCGCCAGCGGGCGTGGAGATCGGCAAGACGCGCGGTTTCGGTTTGCAATGCCGTCGCCGCGGCTTCGCGGCGCGCCGCCGTATCGACGCCGATGGCCGCCTCGCGCCCGATCACTTCGAGCTCCGTGTTGAGCGCATCGATACGCCTTTGCGCGTCGTCGACGGTGGGCGGCGTGGCGTGCTGGCTCACCGCCACGCGGGCGCATGCGGTATCGAGCAGGCTCACCGACTTGTCCGGCAACTGCCGCGCGGGCAGATAGCGATGCGAGAGCGTCACCGCGGCCTCGATCGCCTCGTCGAGGACCTGCACGCCGTGATGCGTTTCCAGCGCTGCGGCCAGGCCGCGCATCATCGTCACGGCGCGCGCCTCGTCGGGCTCGTGGACCTGCACGACCTGAAAGCGGCGCGTCAGCGCCGGGTCCTTTTCGATGTGCCTGCGGTACTCCGACCACGTCGTCGCCGCGATGGTGCGCACGCTGCCGCGCGCGAGCGCGGGTTTGAGCAGATTCGCCGCGTCGCCGGTGCCCGCCGCGCCGCCTGCGCCGATCAGCGTGTGCGCCTCGTCGATGAAGAGAATGACGGGATGGGGCGCTGTTTGCACGGCTTCCAGCACCTGGCGCAAGCGTGCCTCGAATTCGCCCTTCACGCCCGCCCCGGCCTGCAGCAGCGCAACGTCGAGCGCGCGCAGGCTCACGTCGCGCAGGGCGGGCGGCACGTCGCCCGCGGCAATGCGCAGCGCGAGGCCTTCGACCACCGCCGTCTTGCCGACGCCCGCCTCGCCCGTGAGGATCGGGTTGTTCTGCCTGCGCCGCATGAGAATGTCGACGACCTGGCGAATTTCCGCGTCGCGGCCGACCACGGGATCCAGCTGGCCCGCGCGCGCCTGGCCCGTGAGATCGACGGTGAAGCGCTGCAGGGCGTCGTCTGTGCGATGTGGCGTGTCGGGCTCCTGCGTCACGACCGCGGCTTGCGTCGAGGCTTCGGGCGACCCGTCGAGCACATCGGCGAAACTGGCGACGAGATCATCGAGCTTCACGCGATCGAACTCGCGCGAGATGCCGCGCAATGCGTTGCGAAGCACGGGCGTCTGCAACATACCGACGAGCACATGCGCGCTGCGCACCTTCTGGGCGTCAAAGAGCAGCGATGCGTAGACCCACCCGCGCTCCACGGCTTCCTCCAGTTGCGCGGAAATATCGCTGACTGAGGCCGCGCCGCGCGGCAGTCGATCGAGTGCGTCGGTCAAGTCGCGCGCGAGCGCGGCGGGTTCGATGCGCGCGTGCCGGATCACGCGATGCAGGTCCGAGTCGGGCAACTGCAACAGTTGATGCAGCCAGTGCGCAAGCTCGACATACGGGTTGCCGCGCAAGCGGCAGAACGTGGTCGCGCTCTCCATTGCGCCGAAACTGAGCGTGTCGAGCTTGCCGAACATGACGGCGCGGCTGATGTCTGCCATTGCACTAGTCCTTTGCATGAGTTGGGGCCCACGGACGCAGCTTGAGTTGCGCCGCGTCGGCGGTCGCGGCGCGCGCGTGCAGCCAGGTCGTGTAGCCGAGGCGCTGGTTGCGCCCCAGCGCAAGACGCGGCACCTGCGCGCGGCGCAATTGCAGGTTCACGTCCCAGTCGAGCGGATCGCGCACGTACAGGCGCACCCAGTCCGCGAGCCGCGCGAGGCTTGCGCCGCCTGGCAGGAAGCGTTCGTAGTCGCCCAGCGAAAGCGGCCCGAGCACGACGCGAAACTTGTGCTGCCGATCGAACACCCTTGCGCCGAGCATCGTGCCGACGCCCACGCGCGTGCTTTCGTCGCGCGCGCCAAGGCGCGTTAGCGCACCTTCGGGCAGCTTCATCCAGTGCCCCACGTTTTGCACCACCTCGACCGGCAAGCCGAAAAAGCGCGACAGCACGATACGCAATCCCGCCGCGTGGCGCGTGGGTCCTGCGAGCAGCCCCGCAAAATGCAGCTTGGCGAAGTCGGGCACGGTGTCGCGATCGCGCAGCGCCGCTTCGTTGAGCCCGAACACGGTGCCGACGTATGCGGAAAAGCGGTCGTCGTCCTCGCGATCGAGGCTCACCACCGGCTGCGCCGTGGCCCACGCGCGATAGAACAGCGACGCCATGCGGTGATGAAATACATCGAGAAAGCGCGCGAACGTCGGGTCGCCCGCGTTACGCGCGCGGTGGCGCACGTATTCGGTCAGATGCGTAGGCATCGGTCCATTCGGGCCAAGCAGACCGAAGAAGTTCACGGTGAACTTCGGTGCGGCATCTTGCGGATTGCTGAAACGGCGCAGCGCGGTTGGAAAGAAAATCAGTTCGGCATCCTGACCGAATCGCACCGCGTCGTCGCGCGGACGCATCGATGCCCCCACGCGCGGCAAAGCGCGATGCGCGCATTCCACCAGCCGCACGGCCTGAAAGAAGTCGAAGCGGTTCGCGTCGGCGCAGAAGCGCTCGAATAGCGTCACAGCGTCCGGCATTGCCCGCTCCCCGGCGCCCAGCGCATGATTTCGCCGCGTGTGGTCGAGGACACGCAGGTCTCGGTAAATGAATTCATCGACACGTATTGCTCGAAGAAACGCGCGAGCACCGCGCCGAACAGAAACGCGCTCGCCCCCTCGAAACCGCTTTCGTCGAGCAGCACATCGAGCGCGAGGCCGCGCCCGAACACGATCGGCCCGCGCGAAGGCAGGCGGCGCGTGAGCGATCGCGAACGGATGGAGCGCAGGCCCTCGATCTGCCGCACGGCCGCGCCGTCGCCCTCGGGCGCGTAGAGCGCGAGCAGGTCGCGCATGGCGCGCGCGCCGCTCCCGTTCGCGTCGTCCACCAGCGACGCGTAGTTCAGCGACAAATGACTCAGGAGACGCCAGGCCACGGCCCCTTGCGCGTACGAAGGCAACGGCCGGCTCGGCCCGGCGACACAGCGCACGCCGGAAACCGGCGCCTCCAGCTCAAGCGTGAAGTCGGTCTCGCCGCGCCCGAGCGGTAAGGTCAGCGTGAGATCGCGGTTGGTGCAGAGCACACTCACGCCGAGCTGATGCAGATCTCCGGGATATGGCGCTTCGTGCGTATCCACGAGGGCGATCCAGGTTTCGCTGCCCGCATAGGACGAACGCGCACCGCGCTCCTGTTCTCTCGCGGACGGCAATCGCTTTTCGCGCCGAACCTGATAAAACGCCGTATCGGGATCCCCCGCGCCCAGATCGCGCATACGGTAGAACGGTTGAAACGCGATCGGCGCGCTGCCGCCCGAGCGGTGGCCCGTCACGCTCTCCACGCGGTACACCTCGAAGTCGCGCGGGCGCGTGCGATCCACCACGACGTGATGTTCGAACTGTTCACCCGTCACCGCGATTCGATCGGCGCGGCGCGCAAAGAGGTTGATCGCGGGCGTGCAATGGAGCGCGAAATTCTCGTGATCGATCCGTTGCTCGAGCGAGTTATCGTTCTTCGAAAGCAGCACGACAAGCTCGATTTCGTTGCTTTCACAACGAGCGAAGTGCGCGCGCAATCCATCGATCCCGACGAACATGAACCGCTGCGCAAAGGCGAAATACTCCTGCAGCAGCCGATAGCCTGGAAACGATTGCGCGCTCACGGGCAACAGCGCTTCTTCGTCGGTGAAGCCGAGCGGGCGCAGCGACGCAGGCGGCAGCACGCCAAAGGGCGTCGCAATGCCGAGCGTCGAGCCAACCAGCAACTCATAGAGCCTTGGCGCCATGCCGTCGCTGCCGCGCAAGTAGATGGGCAGATGATCGATGGCGACGTCGCCGATCGTGCGCTCACCGAGCGCGCGCAGCTTCAGGCGCAAGCCCGCCTTCACCCCGCGCGGCAAGGCGGCTGGGATGCCGGACAGCGCGCCGGTATGCGTAAAGAGCCGCGCCTCCACTAGTTCGAGCGGCGACAAGGTGAGCGCGTGCGCCGTGCGAAATTCGCAGCGCGTCGTGCGCTCGCCGTCGAACCGGCCTTGCAGGGCCGTGCCGCGCGGCACCGCGACGCCATCGGCGAGCGCGGGGTGAGTCTTGTCGGGCTGCAATTGCACGACCGTCATCGCGGGCGTTGGCGCGAGATAATGCGGATACACCAGCTCGGCGAGATGCTGCGTGAAACGCGGAAATTCGGCGTCGATTTTCATCTGCACGCGCGCAGCAAGAAAACCGAAACCTTCGAGCAAACGCTCCACATAAGGGTCGGCGCATTCGTTGCCTTCCAGGCCCAGGCGCCCCGCGATCTTGGGAAACGCCTTGGCGAACTCGCCGCCCATCTCGCGAACATGCTGCAATTCGCGGCTGTAGTACTGGAGGAAGTCGGGGTTCATCTGAGCGTCGTCTCTTCGTACACGTTTGCCTTACCGGCTTCCAGATCGAGTTCCGTGCGCAAATAGAGCCGCTCCGGCACGGGATGCGCATGCAGATCGCCTTCGACGATGAACGCCAGCGCGTTGTGCGCGATAGCCACGCCATCGGAGCGGATGGCGCGCACTCGCAAGGTGCCGCGCACGATGCGCGGCTCGAACGCGCCGATGGCCTCGGCAATCAGTCGTTCGATCCGCGCGACCTCCACGTCCGACGCGCTCCTGCCTGCCAGATCCGCGAAGCCGAAGTTGAGCACCGAGTCGGCCACGCACGGAAAGCGCGCGATCTCCTGCGCCGACGCGATGCCCCGCGCATTGAGGAGCCAGCCGATATCGCGCATCACACTCAAGCGTTGCGCGCGCGCCGAACTGGCCCGATGCTCGCGGACTTCGCTCGTCGCTTCGGGTGCGTGGTCGGTCAGCCGTTCCAGCAGCGAGGGCTGCACGCGTTCGGCGTTTTTCGCGCGCATGATCTGCTTACGCCGATGCACTAGCCGGAATATTCCACTTGCACTCGACCACGCCGCCGAGCGCCGAGCCGGTGCTCGGATCCTGCTGCTGATAGGTCACGTGGAACTTCTCGAAATTGAGCGTGACCGTTTCGGTAAAGCGGTCTTCGCCATCCGATCCGCCGGTCGAATAGTTCGTGATCAGCACTTTCTCCAGCTCGATCGTGTAGTACTCCAGCGGTTTGGTGCCGCCCGCCTTGCGCACGGTGAGCTTGCCCGTCGGGAAGTGCTTGCCGGTCACGCAGGAGGTCATGATGGCCGGCGTGGCGTGATCCGTGTACTTGGTGATCGAGAGGTCATGCACGTCGACCTTGCCGCCGCCACCGCCCGTGCCGAGGTGCATCGTCCCGGACTGGTCCATGCTCCAGCTCCACGAGAGCACGTCGATTTCGTCCTTGTGAGTCGAATCCAGCGACTCGCCCGTGACCGTGCCAAGTTTCAGAAATATATCGACTGCCATTTGGATTCCTTATTGATTGAATTCGCGCAGATTTGAACATCGCGACGGCTTATGCCGCCTTTGTCGACGGCAACCGCGAAACGAGCCGCAACGAAACGGTCAGGCCTTCGAGCTGATAATGCGGGCGAAGATAGAACTTCGAGGTGTAGTAGCCCGGATTGCCTTCCACTTCCTCGACCACGACTTCCGCTGCCGCGAGCGGCCGGCGCGACTTGGTCTCTTCCGACGAGTTGGCGGGGTCGCCGTCTACGTACTGAAGAATCCAGTCCTGCAGCCAGCGCTGCATGTCGTCCTTCTCCTTGAAGCTGCCGAGCTTGTCGCGCGCAATACACTTGAGGTAGTGCGCGAAACGGCTGCATGCAAATAGATAAGGCAGACGCGCGGCGAGGTTCGCGTTCGCGGTGGCGTCCGGGTCTTCGTACTCGACCGGCTTGTTGAGCGACTGCGCGCCGATGAAAGCCGCGATATCCGAATTCTTCTTGTGCACGAGCGGCATGAAGCCGTTCTTCGCCAGTTCAGCTTCGCGGCGGTCGCTAATCGCGATCTCGGTCGGGCACTTCATGTCGACGCCGCCGTCGTCGGTGGGAAACGCGTGAACCGGCAGATTCTCCACCATCCCGCCCGACTCGATGCCGCGAATGCGCGAGCACCATCCCCACGTCTTGAACGAGCGGTTGATGTTCGCGGCCATCGCATAGGCGGCATTCGCCCAAGCGTACTTCGATGCGTCTGCGCCCGCGGTGTCTTCCTCGAAGTCGAATTCCTCGACGGGGCTCGTCTTCGCGCCATAGGGCGTGCGCGCGAGAAAGCGCGGCATGGCGAGGCCGATATAGCGCGAATCTTCGGATTCGCGCAGCGAGCGCCATGCAGCGTGCTCGGGCGTCTGGAAGATCTTCGTGAGATCGCGCGGGTTGGCGAGCTCTTGCCACGAGTCCATCAGCATGACGGCGGGGTCCGCACCCGCGATGAACGGCGCATGCGCCGCTGCGGAAATCTTGCCCATCTGCGTGAGGAAATCGACGTCGGGGCCGCTGTTGTCGAAGTAGTAATCGGCTACCAGTGCGCCGTAGGGCTCGCCGCCGAACTGACCGTACTCTTCTTCGTAGAGCCGCTTGAAGAGCGGGCTCTGGTCCCACGCCACGCCCTTGTACTTGCGCAGCGACCGGTGCAGGTCGGCCTTCGAGATGTTCATCACGCGCAGCTTGAGGCTCTCGTCGCTCTCGGTGTTGGTGACGAGGTAGTGGAGCCCGCGCCACGCGCTTTCGAGCTGCTGGAACGGCTCGGCGTGCAGGATGACGTTGATCTGCGCGCTCAGCTTTTCGTCGATGCGCGCGATCAGCGCTTCGATGGTCGCGAGCGCGTCGTCGGACACGCGATGCGTGTCGAGCAGCGCCTGTTCGGCGAGCGTACGCACGGCGCTTGCGACCGCATCGCGCGCCTTCTCCGTGCGCGGGCGAAATGCCTTTTGCAGGAGCTGTTGAAATTCGCCGGATGCGCTCGCCGCGTCGGCTTCGTGCGCATCTGGCTGCGCGAACGCGGTGGGATCGAGTTGGGTGTCTGCCATCGTGGGTCCTTTATTCGATGTCGGAAGCGCCGGTCTGCGCCGTGGCTGCAGGTGTGACTTCGGGCGCGTCCTGGGGCTTCGGCGCGGCGGCGAGCGCACTCATCAGTGCGGGGTCCTCGAGCAGCCTCGCGACGAGCTTTTCCGCATCGGTCTTGCCGTCCATATAGGTCAGCAGGTTCTGCAACTGGCTGCGCGTCTCCAGCAGTCTTGCGAGCGGTTCGACGTTGCGCGCAATGGCGGCCGGCTCGAAGTCGTCCATGCTCGCGAAGGTCATGTCCACGCCGATCTTGCCTTCGCCGGTCAGCGTGTTGTCGACCTGCATCGCCACGCGTGGCTTCATCGAGCGCAGGCGCTCGTCGAAGTTGTCGATGTCGATCTCCAGAAACTTGCGGTCCGCGACGGCTGGCAGCGCTTCCTGCGTCTGCCCCGAGAGATCGGACAGCACGCCCATCACGAAGGGCAAACTGATCTTCCTTTCCGAGCCATAGACTTCCACGTCGTACTCGATCTGCACGCGCGGCGCCCGGTTGCGCGCGATGAACTTCTGACTGCTCTCCTTGGCCATTTGACCGTTCTCCTGGTTGAATTGCGTTGCAGTGCGGCTTCGATCATTCCGCCGGCGTTTCGACGGCAGCCGTACCGACCACCTGGGTAAGTTGCGCGAGCCCTTCCGGCGCGAGGTCTATCAACAGATCGACAAAGGACTTGTCAACGAGGCTGCGTGCCCGTTCGAGCAGCAATGGCACCGGACTGGCGGGCTCGTGCAGTGCGTACCAGGCGCAGATGCGCTGCAGCGTGGCGGCCACGTCGGCGCGACTGCCGATCGCGTTGATGGGCGCATTCGGAGTTGCGTGGCCGGTGGCGGCGGCAGGCGCCGCGCATCCGTTCTCCTGAGCATGCAACAGGTGCGCTTCGTTCGCGTGCTCGCCCACGCCTGTGGCAAGCAGCGACGACGCGCGCTCCAGCAACGCCTTTAGCTGGGCGAAATCGAGCGATTGCGTTGCGCCTACGCGTTCGGCTAGCGTCGCTTCGATCGCGCGGACACTGCTGTAAGCGGCTTCGAACGTCTTCTTCGCGCGCAGCGCCGCTTCCGGCGACGCGGCAATCGACGCTTCGATCGCCGCGCTGCTCATCACCGTGTGACCTTCCGGCGCGACGGCTTCGCCATTCGCATACAGCCACTCACGCAGCGTGAGCGCGGAGCCGCCCTGCGGCAGCGGGCAATCCATGAGACCGGCGAGCACGCCGCCGGCATCCGTCCACGCCGCCAGCGCGTTGATGCGCGCAGTCGCGTCGTCCCCGTCGCTGGCGTCGAGTTGCGGGTGCACGTGCTCCCAGTGGCGTTCCAGCAGTGCGGCGGTCAGGACCAGGCCATCAACGAAGCCACCGATGCCCTCGCGCACCCAGCGCGCCCGCGCCAGTTGCAGCACCACACGAAGGTCGCGCGTACGGGCCATCAACGCGGTGCCTAGTGCATCGGCGGCGTCCCAGTCGGGCGGCACCGCGGCCACGAGCGTGGCGCCATATTCGGCTTCCGGCCGTCCGCTGAGCGCTTCTTCGAGCTCGCGGAATTGCGCGTCGTACTCGAGGTCGGGGCCGCAGGGTGCTGCCTGCGTGAGGGGTTCGAGCCACGCGGTCCAGTCCTGATGTGCGATGAATTCGATGGTCATATCAGGTTGAATTTTTTTAATTCGTATTCCGTAATAACTGACGATGCATCTTTCCGTATAGACCGTTCAGAGATCTGTCTTACTACTTATAAAAGATGTAAGTCGCCATATAGGGCGAACTACCCGACTCGTGCTCGACTGTGCACGGCGCAGCCGGTTTTGCACCGCCAACCGTCCTGACCCGCTGCACGTAGCGCACGGACGCGAGCAGGCCCTGCGATCCGGTGGAGTGCGCATCGAGCAGAAGTTGCGGCACGCTGCCCTGTGTCTCGCTGGGCATCTGCGCGACGACTTTTCCCTCGATGCGGCTGCCGTCGCGCGCTTGCCACGAGGGGCCGGCCGAATGCTCGATTACCGCGGCGCCGTGCGCATCGTAAAGCGTTGCGCGCGGCTGCTGGAAGACCCAGCCGAGCGTGCGATCGGCACCGTACTCGCAGGCGTAGATCTGCACGCCCGCTGCGGTCGTGGTCAGAAACGGCTGCGCGCCCGGCAGATCGATCGATTCCGCTTGCGCAGACGATCCGCTCATCATCGAAATCAGCCCAGCCCCTATTGCAATGTGCTTCCCGCGTACGAGGTGGTTCATGGAGAAGCTCCTTTAGCCCATCGGGTCGATCCAGTTCGATCCGCTCTTCCACAACAGCCCGCCACGGAAAACTATTCCATTTGTTTTGCAGGTGGTCGCCGCGTATGGGCGGGAATATCTGAAAACGTCCGGCTGTTATGCCTGAATCAACAATTGCACAGAGGTAAGCCATGAAGGCACGCATGACGATTTCCAATCTTTCTGTGCCCGTGGAGCGCATCAAAACCAAGGGCGGCCCCTCTTCAACCGGCGCCGCAGGTCATGAATTCGATCTGGCGTTTCGCGTCGAGGTCAAGGCGCCCTTGCTCGGGAAGCTCATGGCCGATGACATCGAATGCCCTCGACTCGTGTGGAACGAGTGCATCGAATGGTTCAGGTTCAACGCCGCGACGCGGCAATGGGAATTCGCAGGCAAGATCGAGGGGAACCTGTTTGCGCGCAATCCGGCGTCGCAGACTTTCAAGCCGTGGCGCGAGTCGCGTTATACGATCGCGACCGATGTAACCAACCGCCCGCCCCCCGCACTCAGAGCCATGACGCGCGAGGAGGATGCAAAGAAGTGGATTGCGCGCCATGGCTTTAGCTGGAATATGCGCATCCATGACATTCCCCAGATGGGCGTTCTTGGCGGATCGGGTGGCGGCGGTGGCCAAAGCCTCCTCATCGGCGATACGCGCCGCCGCGTCATCTATTTCGATCTGGGCTTCGAGGGTCACCGGGAGCGAGCGCGGCTTGTGCAGATCCTGGAGACACAGAATGGGAAACTCACGATTCGCCACCTGATTCGTGGCGAAATCGAGAAAAAGACGGTGAATGAACTCTCGAACCTCGAACGTTGGCGCTTTCAGTTACGCACGAGTCACGATTAACGCTTGCGAGGGCTCCGCGTTTTCCGTATTGAATCGCCATGGCGTTGGACCTTCGCGCTCGCCGCGTGGATTTCATTTGTATCCCAATGTGTATAAGTCCCATTTTGATACGCAAGATTGCACAGGCCACTTCTTTCGACACATGCGCGATACGTCTCGCAGTTCTAATGCAAAGCACGGTCGCTTGACTGAACACGTTAGTCCAACCACAACGTCAAGAGGTGAATCATGAACCTTCGTAACAAGGCGCTCACGGGCGTATTCGCAGTGCTGCTTTCTTCTTCCGTTCTGGCGCAAACAGCGGCCCCGGCGGCTCCCACGAAGGAGCAGGTTCGTGCGCAAATGAAGGCTGACAAGGCGGCGAACAAGGCGTTTTCCAAGACTGTCTGGCAGGCCGTCTACAAGACGAAGGGTCTGGAGGACACGGACATCGCCGTGTTTTCCGAAGCGCGTACGGGCAAGGTCATTCTCGCCGGGATGATCATGGACGCCTCGCAGGAACAGATCGCACAGGACGCCGCTTCGAAAGTGCCTGGCGTTCAGTCGGTCACCAGCAAACTGACCGTGTACGAAGCGCACTGATATTGCGCGCGTGAATGCGTGTGGCCGCACGCGTCGGCATGGGGCGATTTTTCGTCTGGCGACGCGTGCGGGCGCTTGAACGCCATTCGCTTTCAGGTGTTAGCTTTTCGTGCGGTTGAAAACTGAATACCAGCGATCGCCATCTTTCGCTTTCC
Source organism: Paraburkholderia sp. JHI869 (assembly GCF_038900775.1). Lineage (NCBI taxonomy): Bacteria > Pseudomonadati > Pseudomonadota > Betaproteobacteria > Burkholderiales > Burkholderiaceae > Paraburkholderia > Paraburkholderia sp. JHI869. The sequence continues at coordinate 102,481 of NZ_JAYMSC010000015.1, read as the reverse complement.
AGATTCGCGGGGTCGCATTCCCGTCTCCGTCGGTGTCATTGGTGTACACCTCGAGCCACGCCCTCATGAATGGCAGAGCGTACTTCGAATACGGACGAGATATCTCGTACACACCAGCGTTTGGGTCAAAAAAATACAGCGTCCCTCCCCGGCTTTTGTAAAACGCGACCGCATGCCCCGGGCCGCCGGCCTCTTGCTTCAAATCGAGCACGATGGCGTTGCCCTTGGGCAAGTTTTCCCCGGCCTCGGCGAGCATTTCATCGTCGGCGCGCACAGCTATGATTCGCTGCGCGGTGTAGCCGGTGCGAGCATTCTTCTCGGCAAACTGTTCCTGCCGCATTTTTTCCTTTGGCACATGCTTGCCCGGCACGAGCCCGAGATCGCTGACCAGATCGTCTCTGCTTTTGTACCGGTAATTCGCTTGCGTATGCGCGCCATCCAGCATGGTGTTTTCATTGCGCGGCCCGCTCTTCCTGCTGTGTGGTTGCCCTGGCTGCTTGCCCATTAATTTCCCGAGCAGGGAATGCGTGGGCGGAGAGATTCCTTGACGAATGCGAGTAAGGGGATTCAGGGGATTCGAAAACTGCTGCACGGTCGGATTGCGCAGGGGGCCTTCAACACGCCTCAGTCCGTTTGAGGTCGACAACTTTTCCTTCACCCAATTCAATACAACGCCCATGCATACCCCGTCCGCCATGTCTGCACGGTATCGCGCCCTGACCTGGGCATATGAGTCGCGCTGAACGAATTTATATTCCCGGTGAGCGTACCGGTTCAACGCACGGAAATCCCTTGCCATGTCGAAACCTTTGGGGTGTTTGCTGACAATCGAGCAATGTGAAGCGACCTGTATTCAATAACAGGTCACTTCCGGGAATTATTCCGTGCGGGCGCGCGCCGCCGTGCCTTCAGTCCTGCGTCGGGACGGCCATCCGTATTCGGCGGCCTGCCAGGCAAGCAGTCCTGGCAAATAGAACAGCAGATCGCGCACACGCCTGGCACCCGCGAGCGCGAGGCAAGTGGGTGCGTCGAAGCCGAGCAGCCCGCCTATCACGACGAAACCGCCCTCCTGCACGCCAAGGCCGGCAGGAACGAGAAAGGCGATGCTGCTCAGCATCTGGATCAGGGCTTCGATCACGAAGGCCTGCATGAAGGTCGCATCCGTGCCGAGCACGCGCAACGCAATCCAGATTTCGAGCGCGTAGCCGAGGCATTGCAGCGTCTGCCAGATGAGCACGTAGCGCACAATCACGCCGGTCTGGCGCCAGATCAGCTTGAGGGATAGATCGACGCGAGCGGACTTGCCCACGAGATCGACGACCTTGCCGCTCGTGATACGGTTGAGCGTGCGTGCCGCGCGCTCGAACGGCCGCGCGTGCTGCACGAGCGCGAAAAGCACGAGCAGTGGAATGAAGCCCGCGAGGCCCCATGCGAGGCGCCCCACGAACCGCGCCGTATCGGATGAGGAATGTTCGAGCAGATAACCGGCTGCGACCAGCGCAAAGAGCACCTGGCTGATCAGCGTGAGCTGCATGTCGGCAATGAGGCTCGCCACCGCCGTGGCGGGCCGTACGCCCGCGCGGCCAAGCAGGCGGAACGAAACGAGCTCTCCGCCCACGCGCGCAACGGGCAGGAGGCCGTTGATCGACTCGCGAATCCACACGAGCTTGAGCATCGCCGCGAACGACGGACGCTGCGCGGCGCGGATCAGGCTGCGCCAGTCCCATGCGTTTGCGCACATCGGAAAGATATGCACGATGGCCGCCAGCACGAGGCCCATGCCCGCGCCCCGCAACAGTTGCAGCACCGCTGCGGGGTGTTCTCGCCATACGAGCCACACGGCGATCGCAAGGCCGACCACGGCGGCGATACGTCCCATGTGCTTCATCTGCGGGTGCTCTCTAGTGGATGCTCCCGTCTCATTGTGCCCCCCAATCTACTGTAACGCTCAGGTCTCGTGGACTGGCGAAAGCATGCCATTCCTGTCGACGCGAAAGCGCGTGCCGCGCCAAACGACGCCAGACGAACAAAAGCTCGCGACATAGATCGCGAACTGGACCATTTCCCAAAGGGGTAAGCATAACAGTCCGTTGGACTTGTCGCCGGTCGCGCGATCGGTCCTCCAGATCAGCCACGCGCGCGCGCAGAGCGCCAGGGCGGCCAGAATCCACGCGGATGCAGCGCCGCCGGACAACGCCACGGCAAGCATGGCAAGCGCGAACGGATGCATCAGCACCGCGCCCAGATGACCCGAGCGGTCCGCCGCGCGCACGGTGCGGCTCCAGCGCAATTCGTGTGCAAAGAGCTGGGCGAAGGTATTTTCCACACAGGCGTGCCGCACGAGAATGGGCGGAATGGATACCTCCGCACCGGCGCGGCGCACGGCTTCGCCAATCGCGTGATCTTCGGCGAGGTGATGGGCGAATTGCGCAAGACCGCCAATGCGTTCGAGCATCTCACGCGTCATGGCGATGGACTGGCCGAAGCACGGCCGCGCGCGCCCGATTGCGAGCCCCGTGACGACGCCGGGCAGGAAATGATAGTTGGTCAAGGCCGACGCCACGCGAGGCCAGAATCCGGGCGCGCACAGGCCGCGATAAACCGCTGTCACCAGACCGACGCCGGGTTGCTGGAGCGCCCCGACCACCTGGCGCAAATAGTTCTTGTCGACGAGCACGTCGCTATCGGCAAAGCACAGCACGTCGTGCTCGGCCTTTTCAAGCATGTTCACGAGGTTCGCGATCTTGCGGTTGGGGCCATACAGGCGCGCATCGGCGACAACCGTGATGTGTGCTTCCGGGTAACGCACGCGTAGCCGTTCGATGGCGTTGAGCGCTTCATCACGCGCGTCGTGAACGCCAAACAGATACTGGACTTGTCCAGGATAGTCCTGCTCGAAGAAGCTCGCGAGGTGCTCCTCGAGGTGCCATTCGTCGCCGTGCAGCGGCTTGGCGAGTGTGATGGCCGGAAAATGCTGCGGCGCTGCCACCTCACGTGTGAAGAAACGGCCAACCAGTGCGCTGGCCGTGCAGGTATAGATAATGCCGAGCACTGCGCTTAGCCCGCTTAGCACCGCGAGCGAATCGAAGAGCACATGAGAGAATCCGGGCCATTGAGCGCGCATGACTTCAATTGCCGCCGAGGCGACAGCAAGCGCCGTCACGGCCATCGCGACGATGGCGCCCGTTCGCCCCATCGCGTGTGCGCGGTCCATCATGCCTCGTGCGCGCGCAGGAAGCGGAAGAACTCCACGCCTTCACGCAGACGCCGCTTCATCATGTCCCAGCTCGTGAGCATCTCGCGCACGATCTCCCAGATCTTCGACGGCCGGAAATAGAACTGGCGATAGAACTGCTCCAGGTGGTGATAGATCTCCTCGCGCGACAGGTGCTTGTAGCCGATCGCCGCGAGCTGCACCCCTTCCTTGCTCACCAGGTTGATGGTCTTGTTCTCTTCCATCCAGCCGTTTTCCACGGCCTGCTTGTAGAGCGTCGTGCCCGGATACGGCGCGGCCAGCGACACCTGAATCGTGTGCGGATTGATTTCCTTCGCGTACTCGATCGTCTTTTTGATCGTGTCCTGCGTCTCGCCAGGCAGCCCCAGAATGAAGGTGCCGTGAACCTTGATGCCCAGATTCTTGCAGTCGGCGCTGAAGCGGCGCGCGAAGTCCGTGCGCACGCCCTTCTTGATGTTCACGAGAATCTGGTCGTCGCCCGACTCGAAGCCCACCAGCAAGAGACGCAGGCCGTTTTCCTTCATGACCTTCAGCGTCTTGTACGGCACGTTCGCCTTCGCGTTGCACGACCACGTCATGCCGAGCTTGCCAAGGCCAATGGCGATCGCTTCGGCGCGCGGCAGGTCGTCGGTGAAGGTGTCGTCGTCGAACATGAGCTCCTTGACTTCCGGCATGTTCTCGCGGATCCACTTCGCTTCTTCCAGCACGTTCTCGACCGAGCGCGTGCGGTAGACGTGGCCGCTCACCGTCTGCGGCCACAGGCAGAACGTGCAGCGCGACTTGCAGCCCCGGCCCGTGTAGATCGACACGTACGGGTAATTCAAATAGCCGATGAAGTAATTCTCGATCTTCAGGTCGCGCTTGTAGATGGGCGCGACGAACGGCAGCGAGTCCATGTCCTCGAGCACCGGACGGCCCGGGTTGTGCTCGATCGAGCCGTCCTTGGCGCGCCACGAAATGCCCTTCACTTCGGACAAGGGCATGCCTTCGGCGATTTCCTTGCAGGTGAAGTCGAATTCTTCGCGGCAGACGAAATCGATTGCCTCGGACGCGGTCAGCGAATTGTGCGGATCGACCTGCACCTTCGCGCCCACGAGGCCAATGACGACTGACGGCTTGCGCTTCTTGAGGTCTTCGCAGAAGAGCGCGTCGGTCGGAAACGACGGCGTGCTCGTGTGGATGATGACGAGGTCGTATCCGGCTGCGATCTTCAGCGTCTCTTCAACGCTCATGCCGTCGGCGGGCGCGTCGAGCACGCGGCTGTCGGGCACGAGGGCCGCGGGCTGCGCAAGCCAGGTGGGATACCAGAACGAGCGGATCTCGCGCTTTGCCTGGTAGCGCGAGCCCGCGCCACCGTCGAAGCCGTCATACGACGGGGCCTGCAGAAACAGCGTTTTCATAGTCCTCGATTGTCCGCGCAGTATGGTGAAACCCGGTTTGCAACCTGCTGTGCTTCGTCAGCCTCCAACGCCGCGCAATTTCCTCAAAACGCATACAGCAAACATTCAATTGCCATTCTGGCCCGCATGTTTGTTATCGAATTGAAGGCCTAATCACTACAGGTCAACCCTAAGATATTAAGCTGAAATTCTGATGCTGACCTTAAGCGCTTTCCCTTCTTCCGACGTATTGCATACATGTGAATCTGCCAGTATGGCGCATTGATATGACAGTTTTCATCGCACAACGCTAATTGATGGCCGTTGTGATGACAATCGGTTACAAGCCAGGCGCAACCCGCCTTCCAACACCAGAAATACGCATCAATTCAGCTGAGCGACGCAAGTCGTATGCCAGTACTGGAGCGCGCCTTTCGTATTCCCTGGACGAATTAACCGGCAGTTTTTCATCTGCTTCGCATCGCCTCCGCCATATCGGACAACTTTTCGCTGATGGCCGACATTGCGTAAAAACGACTCACAATCGGGTTACGATGCTCTAAACGGCGCGACTGCGGGTCCCCGCCGCGAATGTGCGAGCGGTGTGGCGCAGCCAACGCTGCCTGACGGGTCGGCACGACTGTCCGGGATTTCATGCCGGCCTGGCACCGTCGCGGTGCGCAGCCTGCTCAACCAAGCGCCACCGTGAGCCGACATTGTCCATGCGCATCCTCTTCGTCATCGGCAACCTGGGCGACTATCACGTCCCTCGCTATGAGGCTCTCGTGAACGCGGCCTCCGGTCGCGGCCACCAGGTGGCGCTTCTCGAGGTCTTCGCGCGCTCCGGCGTCTACGGTTTCCCGCAGGAACGCCGCGCCGCCTTCTTCGCAAACCGCCCGCGAATGGCGGAAACGCTCGTCGAGAACGGCGCGGACAGCGACGGGCTCGGCGCGCGCGACACCGCGCGTCTCATCGCGAAGGTGCACAACTTCATGCCCGACGTGGTCATCACGCTCGGCTACAACACCGGCTATTCGGCCGTGCTCTGTTTCCTCAGACATCTCACGCGGCGCTTCAAGCTCATCTACATGTCGGACTCGAAGGCCGACGACGGGCTGCGCCAGCGCACCAAGGAGCGGCTCAAGCGCTTTATCGTGAGCCGCTTCGACGGCGCGCTCGTCGCGGGCGAAAAGCATCGCCGTTACGCGCAATCGCTTGGCATACCGAAGGAACGCTCGCGCATTGGTTTCGACGTGATCGACGTCGACTACTTTTCGGATCTCGCGCAGGCCGCGAGCGATAACCCCGAAGCCGTGCGGTCGCGCTTCGGGCTGCCGCAGCGTTACGTGCTATGCGTGAGCCGCTTCGTTGCCCGCAAGAACGTCGACGTACTGATCGACGCCTACCGGAAATCCGGCGTGTACAACGAAAATATCGGCCTCGTGCTGGTGGGTCAGGGGCCGCTCGAAGCGCAATTGCGCGCGCGCATCGCCTCGCTCGGCCTCACGCCGCATGTGACGATTCTCAACTCGCTCGCCAACCAGGAAATGCCGAATCTCTATGCGCTCGCCGAATTCGTCGTACTGGCGAGCGAATTCGATCAATGGGGCCTGTGCGTGAACGAAGCGTTCGCGGCCGGCTGCCCTGCCATCGTCACGCGCACGTGCGGCGTGGCGGGCGAAGTGGTTATCGACGGTGTGAACGGTTTCGTGGTCGAACCGCGCGACGTCTCGACGCTCGCGCAGCGTATCGGCGAGCTGGGCGGCAAGCCCGCGCTGCGCGAGCGCTTCGCCGCCGGCGCGCAGAGCACGATCCGGCGCTGGACGCCGTTGCTCTTTGCATCGAGCGCACTGGAGCTTGCCGAAGTCACGACCCGCAACGCAAACGACCCCGCGCAGCACGAGCTCGTCTAGCGCCGTTTAGCGCGAACCCCGGTTCACCACCTGGCGCCTTGTATGCCGCCGCTCAGAGATTGGGGGCGAACACGCGCCCCGGCGCGAATTTCCGCTTGAGCGTACGCATCAGCAGATAAACCGTGGCATGGCGCTCGACGCCCAGCCGTTGTGTGAGCGTCGCACCGAACCCATTGAGGAAGCTGAATGTCGACGGGCTCGAAAAACCGTCGAAGTCGAACGTGAGCTTGCGCTCAAGCGCCCGGCCAATGCCGGTCCACAGCAGCAGGCTGATCGAGCCGCTGTGCGCGTCCTGCGCCCGCGACGAGAGCAGGTAATACATCGCCTGATGGTCCCAAACGAGACCGACCGCCGCCACGAGCTGCCCACCCTTCCCATAGGCGCCGAGCAGCATCCCGGCCTTGCGCTCGACGAACGCGTTGACGAGGTCGCGCATGACTTCGTCTCCATAGGCATTGGTACGCGATCGTGCCGCGAGATTCGCTTCGTAGAACGCAATAAACTCGTCGGGCGTGAGTTCCGGCACGACAGTCAGTTCACGCGATGCGCTGCGGATCACGTTGCGCGTCTTGCTGTTCAAACGTATCCATGCTTCGTCGAGCGTGGTGTTCCGGTCGATGCGGAAGGTGTAGCGCGCCGACACCGTAAAGCCATGCAGCGCGAACGCAAGCGCGTCGTCAATGCGCGGGTCGAGCACCTGGAAAAAACTGTCGCACTCGGGCAACTGCTCGATCAGCTTTCCAGTGACGTCGAGTTCATGATGCAGTTGGCGGGCCTCGCTGCCCGTCACGGACTTGATGACCGGGCCGAGCGTGCGCGTGAGAGGCGGCAGATGCGAGACACGCCACAGGCGCGTGCGCTGCATCGCGTACGGCATCTCGCCGATGACTTCGTCGTTCTGCTTCACCACCGCAAGCTTCCAGTTGCCTTGCGTGGCGATATCGAGCCACCAGCGCTCGTGAAAGATCGAAGGCGCCGCGCGTACCGGCACCGGCGCAACAGTCGCTGCCGGTGCCTCGAGAACGGGCAACGTCCGGTCGTTTATGGTCGTCATCGATCACCGATATATTCTGACTGCAAGCGCCGCGGGTCGCACATGCGCCCCACCCTCCCCCGGCGCCCACGCTCCTCAATGACTGCGAGTCGGCATGGCAACGGCGTGTACTCAATGTGACAGTTCACGTGGCAGGCAGTCTTATCCCTCCCAGGTCTTGCGAGACTGCGCGCAAGACGGCGCTTCGAGCGCTTCTGTTTTCTTTTCCTGGTTCACCTGCTCGCGCAGCGACGGACTGCAACACTCCCTCGCGGCGAACTGCCCTTCGCACACCGCCTTCAGTCTACGAATAGCACCCTGCCGGTTTACGCCAAAACCAAGCCGTATGCGGTTGGGTTATCTCCCTGGTAGATTTTTGTCCGACCATACTGCTCGGTTTTGCATTGCAGCATCGTCTCAATCTGCAGACGGAATCTACAGGACCGTCCACGCGCCGAACGCATAACGAGAACGATTCGCGATTAGCTGATTTAGTTAGGAATCCATTTGATCTGAGCAATCGCGACCCGTCATGGCTCAAGCCAATGGTTGCGTCGTCATCGCTCGCGTAAGCCCGTGCATGGGGCGGCGCACCGCCACGTCGAACGGGTTCGTTTGCGGCCCGATGACCTCGGCCTGCCGCTTGAGCAGTTCGACGATGGTGGGCAACCGGTCTTCAGTGAAACGAGCAGCCAGCGTGCCCACGCTCAGTGCGCCCACAGCGCAACCGTTCTGGTCCAGAATCGGCACGGCCACCCCCGCCATGCCTTCGAGCACGCCGGTATTGCGCCCCGCGTAGCCGAGCTTGCGCACGCGTTCGATCTCCGTGCGCAGATACACCTCGTCCAGCACGCCGTAACTGCGCAAGCGAGGCACGTTGAAACGAATGATTTCTTCGCGCTCGGCCTCGGGCTGGAACGCGAGAATGGCAAGGCTGCCCTGGCCCACGCCCAGCGCCACGCGCCCGCCGATATCGCCCGTGAACGAGCGGATCGGGAACGGCCCTTCGCACATATCGAGGCAAACCGCGTCGAAGCTGCTTTTCACGAGCAGGAAAATCGTGTCGCCAAGGCTCGCACACAGACGCAGCAACGCGGGACGGCACAGCGTGCGCATGCCGCTGGGATTGCCCGCCTGCGCCGCGAGCGCAAAAAAATCCACGCTCAGCCGGTAACGTTTGGTGCCTTCGTCCTGCTCGACCACGCCCTCGGCGATCAGCCCTTGAAGCAGCCGGTGCACGGTGGCCTGAGTCAGCCCCACTGCCTTGGCGAGCGCGGTCACGCGACTGCCCTCCGCCTGGCTTACGCCCAGTGCGCGGATCACCGCGAAGGCGCGCTGCAACACGCCCGCGCCGCGCGCGTCGTCGGCCGGCGTTCCACTTTTCTCGTCCACTGCCGTCATATCGACCTCAATTTATTCCACTCAGCGGAATATCCGCGCAATGGTTGTACGAATTCGCGTGCGGCTCGAACTGCTGCGGCGCCACACGTCGCCCTGCTTGTGGCGGGATCATTCAGGGATATCCCGAAGTTCACGCGATGAAATAATCAACAGGTCACTGCGCCTCCACATTCCATCAAACGGAATATAAGCCAGATTTCTATCGCTTGATGGAATTTTAAATTGACGACCAAAAATTTGGCTAGCTACAGTCGGTTCAACGCCATGCGCCGCCATCCACTCAGCGAGCGCCGGCGCAACCCAAGCACTGGAAGACCACACCATGTCGTTCCTCACCCTGACCGATGTATCGAAATCGTTCGGCGACCTTCAGGCGGTCACCGGCGTCAATTTGTCGGTGGAAAAAGGCGAATTCGTCTCGCTGCTCGGCCCCTCGGGCTGCGGGAAAACCACGACGCTGCAGATGATCGCCGGCTTCGTGGAAACCACGCGCGGGCGCATCGCGCTCGACGGGCGCGACATCACGCACATGCCGCCGAACAAGCGCGGCCTCGGCATCGTGTTCCAGAGCTATGCGCTCTTTCCTCACATGAGCGTGGAGCAGAACGTGAGCTTCGGGCTCGAAATGCGCGGCGTGGACAAAACCGAGCGCCGCGACCGCATTCGCGAGGCGCTCGCGCTCGTGCGCCTCGACGCCTACGCGCACCGCTTCCCGCGCGAGCTTTCGGGCGGCCAACGCCAGCGCGTAGCAATCGCGCGCGCCATCGTGATCGCACCGCCCGTGCTGCTGCTCGACGAGCCGATGTCCAATCTCGACGCCAAGCTGCGCGAAGACATGCAGTTCGAATTGCGCGCCATTCAGCGCAAGATCGGCACGACCACGCTGATGGTCACGCACGATCAGTCGGAAGCGCTCTCGATCAGCGACCGCGTGGTCGTGATGGAAAGCGGCCGCATCACGCAGGTCGACACGCCTTATCGCGCGTATGAGCGGCCCGAGAACGACTTCGTCTCGCAGTTCATCGGCAAGGCCAACATGCTCGCGGGCCGCATCGTCGCGCGCGAGGGCGACACGATCCGCGTGGACCTCGGCAACGATCTCGCGGAAACGGGCTCGACCGCGCAACTGCCTGAGCGCGGGCGCTCGGTTGGCGTGGGCGACGCCATTACGCTTTGCATTCGGCCCGAAAAGCTCAAGTTGTGCGCGCATGGCTCAGGCCGTCTTGCTGGGCGCGTGACGAGCCGCTTCTTTCTCGGCAGCCAGTGGCTCTACCGCCTGGACAGCCGCGCAGGAGAGATGCTGGTGTGCTGCCAGAACGAGGGCAAGGAACCGCTTGCCGAAGGCGAGCAGGTGGGCATCGACTGGCATAGCGACGCGATCCGCTTCATTCATCAGGAGGGCGCCCGTGTCTAGCACGCTTCCCGCTTCTCAACGCGCGCCGCGCGCCGCGATGCGCGCGGGCTGGCAGGCATACATGCCGCTGTGGCTCATGAGCGCGCCCGCGCTGCTGCTGTTCGCCGCGCTCGTGCTCGTGCCGCTCGCCATGACCTTCGCGCTCACGTTCTACCGCTTCGATCCGATGAGCGGCCCCATCGCCGCATTCGATCTGCACAACTACGCAGAGGTGCTGGGTTCGTCGTACTTTCACACGATCTTTTTGCGCACCTTCGGCATTGCCGCGCTCACCACGCTGCTGTGCGTCGTGATCGGCACGCCCGAGGCGTACATCCTCTCGCGCATGCGCGACCCGTGGCGCTCGCTCTTCCTGCTCGTGATCCTCGCGCCGCTGCTGGTTTCGGTCGTGGTGCGCGCGTTCGGCTGGAGCATGCTGCTCAACACGAACGGTCTCGTGAACCAGTTCTTCGGCCTGTTCGGCGCGGGCCCCTTCAAGCTCGAATACACGACCTTCGCCATCGTCATCGCGCTCGTGCATGTGATGCTGCCGTTCATGGTGATTCCCGTTTGGACCGCGCTGCAAAGGCTCGATCCGCAAACCGAGAATGCGGCGCTTTCGCTGATGGCGTCGCCCTTCACCACCATGCGCCGTATCGTGCTGCCGCAACTCATGCCCGGCATTCTCTCGGGCAGCCTGATGGTGTTCGGCCTCTCGGCAAGCGCCTTTGCGATTCCTGGCCTGCTGGGCGGCCGGCGCCTCAAAGTGGCCGCTACCGCCGTGTACGACCAGTTCCTCAGCTCGATGAACTGGCCGCTCGGCGCGACCATCGCCGTGCTGCTGCTCGTCGCCAATCTCGTGGTGATGCTCACCTACTACCGCGTGCTCGAACGGCGCTACGCGCGCAGCATGGGCTAAGGACACAACATCATGCGCAAAAACGGACCGCTCGCCCTCACGTTCCACAGTTTCGTCATTCTGTTCGTGCTGGCGCCGCTCGTCATCGTCGTTCTCGTGGCCTTCACGCCCGACGAAACCTTGACGCTTCCCACACACGGCTTCTCGCTGCGCTGGTTCCGCGCGATTCTCGACTACCCCGACTTCATCACCGCGTTCTTCAATAGCTTGAAGCTCGCATTCGCCTCGGCCACGCTCTCGCTCGTCATCGCGTTGCCCGCGGGTCTGGCGATTGGACGCGCACGTTTTCCGGGCCGCGGCTTTCTCAACGCGCTGCTGCTGTCGCCGCTCGTGATTCCGGGGCTCGTGCTGGGCATCGCGCTGCTGCGCTTCTTCGCGCTGATCGGCGCGACCGGCTCGTTCGCGTGGCTGATCCTCGCGCACATGATCATCATCACGCCGTTCGTCATGCGGCTCGTGCTCGCCTCAGTGAGCGGTCTCGACCGCAGCATCGAGCATGCGGCCGCGTCGCTCGGCGCGAATGCGTGGACCACCTTCCGCCGCGTCACGCTGCCGATGATCGTGCCCGGCATCACGGGGGGCTGGCTGCTCGCGTTCATCAACAGCTTCGATGAACTGACGATGTCGATCTTCGTGACCTCGCCGCAAACCGTCACGCTGCCCGTGCGCATGTACATGTACGCGACCGAGTCGATCGACCCGATGATGGCCTCCGTTTCCGCGCTCGTCATTTTCATCACGGCCGGTGCGATGTTCCTGCTCGACCGCGTGTACGGGCTCAACCGCATTCTGATCGGGCAGCATTGAACGCCGCCCGCCTCTTTCGATTCCTGCTGCCGCGCCACTGAACTTCCATGAGCACCGTCACGCCGCTTCCCCTTGCCCAGTTCGTCCGCGTTGCCGAGACCGCGCGCGCGAGCGTTTCCTTCGTTTTAGACGGCGTCGAAGTCAAGGCGCTCGCGGGCGATACGCTTCTTACCGCGATCCTCACGCACCAGCGGCACGTGCGCACGAGCGAGTTCAGCACGGAACCTCGCGCTGGCTTCTGCCTGATTGGCGCTTGTCAGGACTGCTGGGTACGCAGCGAGGACGGCACGCGCCTGCGCGCCTGCTCCACGCCGCTGCGAGAAGGCATGCGCGTGCTGACGCGGATTAGTTCGGATGTCGAAATTATTGACGGAGGTGCGCAATGAGTGCGAACAAGCCTCCTCGCATTGTCATCGTCGGCGCGGGACCGGCCGGCATTCGCGCCGCACAAACGCTCGTGGCCGCGGGACTGCGCCCCACCGTGATCGACGAAAACGCGCGCTGGGGCGGCCAGATCTATCGCCAGCCTGCTGCCGGCGCGGGCTTCTCGCGTACGAAGGCCGCGCTCTACGGCTTCGAGGCGAAGAAGGCCGATGCAGTGCATAGCGCCATGGCCGAACTGCTCCCGAAGATCGACTATCGGCCTGACACGCTGGCCTGGTCGTGCGAGCCAGGGCGGCTCGATACCTTGCGCGAGGGCCGCGAAGCGAGCGTACCGTGGTCGCATCTGATCATCGCGAGCGGCGCGACAGACCGCATCGTGCCGCTGCCCGGCTGGACGCTGCCAGGCGTGTATACGCTCGGCGGCGCGCAGGTCGCGCTGAAGGCGCAGGGCTGCGCCATTGGGCAACGCACCGTGTTCGCCGGCACCGGGCCGCTGCTCTACCTCGTCGCCTACCAATATGCGAAAGCGGGCGCGCAGGTCGCTGCCGTGCTCGACACGAGCCCGTTCGCGCGCCAGGCCGCCGCCGTGCCGAAGCTGCTCAACCAGCCGGGTACTTTCGCCAAGGGCGTTTATTACGTCACGTGGCTCAAAGCGCATGGCGTGCGCATAGAGCATGGCGTTTCGCTCGAAGCCATCGAAGGCGACGAGGCTGTGCAATACATCCGCTGGCACTCAAACGACGGCAAGGAGCACGCACTCGCCTGCGATGCCGTCGGGCTCGGCTACGGTCTGCGGCCCGAAACCCAGCTCGCCGATCTCGCGGGCTGCCGCTTCGCCTTCGACGCCCTCAACCGCTGCTGGCTGCCCGAACGCGATGCGGCGGGCCGCAGTTCCGTGGCGGGCGTCTACCTCGCCGGCGACGGCGCGGGCATTGCAGGCGCCGATGCCGCCGAACTTGCGGGCCGCCGCGCAGCACTTGCCGTACTCGAAGACATGGGCACTAAAGCGCCGCTGCACGATACGAATTTGCCTGATGCGGCGACGCTCGAAAAGCGCCTCGCGCGCATTACGCGCTTTCGCGTGGGCATCGAACAAGCGTTCGCCCCACCGGCGAACTGCGCAGCCAACTGGCCCGACGATCTGACCGTCTGCCGCTGCGAGGAAGTCGATGCGGGCACGCTGCGTAGTTGCATCCGCAACGGGTTCGCCACCGAGGTCAACCGCCTGAAAGCGCTCACGCGCATCGGCATGGGGCGCTGCCAGGGGCGCATGTGCGGAGAATCCGCGATGGCGCTGCTGAGCGCCGAAACCGGCAAGCCACTGCACGAAGTGGGCCGCTTGCGCAGCCAGGCGCCCATCAAGCCGATTCCCATTTCGCCGATGCTGTTCGACGACGGCGTGCAGGTCATCGAGGAGGAAGCCCACGATGAGTGACACGCGCCACTTCCAGGTTGTGATTGCGGGCGGCGGGCTCGTCGGCGCATCGGCGGCGCTCGCGCTCGCGCGCAAGGGCGTGAGCGTCGGCTTGTTCGAGCGGCGCTTTTGCGGCGCGCAGGCAAGCGGCGTGAATTATGGCGGCGTGCGCACGCATGGCCGCAGCGCCGAGCAACTGCCGCTCGCGGTGCGCGCCCGGCGCGTGTGGAGCCGCTTGCCCGAACTGATCGGCATCGACGGCGAATTCGTCGTTTCGGGGCACTTGCGCCTCGCGCGCCGCGACAGCGACCTCGAGGCCCTGCATGCGTGGGCCGCTATGGCGCGCGATTTCGACGTGGAATCGCAGGTCATGAGCGGTGAAGCATTTCGCCGCCGCTACCCGTGGCTCGGTAAGGCCGCCATTGGCGGTGCGCTCTGCGCGAGCGACGGCCATGCGAATCCGCGTCTCGTCTCGCCGGGCTTCGCGGCAGCGGCGCGCCGCGCCGGCGCGCACGTGCAGGAGCAGACCGCGCTCAGCGACCTGAGCTTCGACGGGAGGCGTTTCCAGATGCGCGCGGGCAACGAGCGCATCAGCGCCGACTGGCTCATCAACTCGTCGGGCGCCTGGGCCAATACCGTGGCGGGCGCGTTCGGCGAAACCGTGCCGATGAAGCCGATCTACCCGAACATGTGGGTGACCGAACCGCTGCCGCGCTTCATCCAGCACAACCTGGGCGTGTATGGCGGCGGCGTGTACGCGCGCCAGGTGGAGCGCGGCAACTGCGTGATCGGCGGCGGGCGCGGGCACGGCGACGGCGAATACGCGCAGCCCTCCACCGCCACCACGCGCGCCGTCATGCGCGACGCCTGCGCGCTGCTGCCCGGCTTGCGCGACGCGCTGCTCATCCGCACCTGGAGCGGCGTGGAAGGCGAAACGCCGGACAACAACCCCATCATCGGTTTCAGCAACACCACGCCGCGCCTGCTGCACGCCTTCGGCTTTTCCGGCGGCGGCTTTTTGCTCGCGCCAGGCGTTGGCGAAGTCCTCGCCGAACTCGTCACGCAAGGCGCGACGAGCACGCCCATCGAAGCGTTCGCTATCGGCCGCTTCGCGCAGTCTTCCGTTCATGACGCTCTCCCAATCAAATAAGGAGTCCCAACGATGAAATTCACACGCACCCTGGTCTCGCTAGCCGCACTCGTCGCCGTTGGCTTCTCCGCCAGCGCCTGGTCGCAAACGAAGACGATCTACGTCGGCATGAACGGCGGCCCGATGGAAAAGGCCTACACGAGCCAGGTCCTGCCCGACTTCGAAAAGGCCAACAACGTGAAGGTGGTGGTCGTGCCCGGCACCTCCTCCGACGTGCTCGCGAAGCTCCTCGCCAACCGCAACAGCCCGCAGATGCATGTCGCCTTTCTCGACGACGGCGTGATGGCGCGCGCCGTGAGCATGGGTGTGTGCGAAAAGCTCGACGATTCGCCCGTGCTCAAGGAGCTGTATCCGTTTGCGCGCATGAAGGGCGACGTGGGCGCTGGCGTGCAACTGGGCATGACGGGCATTGGCTACAACACGAAGCTCTTCGCGGATAAAGGCTGGGCGCCGCCTACTTCGTGGCTCGATTTCGCCAATCCGAAATACAAAGGCAAGGTGGTGTTCCAGTCGGCTTCGAGCAGCACCTTCGGTCTGCACGGCTTTCTCGCCATCAACCGTCTGATGGGCGGCAGCGAGACCAACGTCGAGCCGGGCTTCACGAAGTGGGCGAGCACGGTGGGGCCGAATGTCGTCGAATACATTCCGAACTCGGCCAAGCTCTCCGAGATGATCCAGACGGGTGAGGCCGGCATCTTCCCGCTCACGCCCACGGCGGTGGGCGACCTGAAGGACAAGGGCTTGCCCGTGGCCTACGCCAACCCGAAGGAAGGCGCCGTGCTGCTGCTCGTGGACCTGTGCGTCGTGAAGAACAATCCCGACCCGCAACTCGCGCAAAAGCTCGCGCAGTTCCTGCTTTCGGCGCCCGCGCAAAGCAAGGCGGCTGCCGCCGGCAAGCAGATTCCGACCAACCAGAACGCGACCATGCCGCCCGACATGCAAAAGAGCCTCGGCAATCTCGACCAGCTCGTGAAGAAGGTGACCGTGGTGGACTGGGACGTCATCAACGAGCACCGCGCGCAGTGGGACTCGCGCTGGAACCGGCAGATCGAGCAGTGATCGTTTGATCGAGGGCGAGCGGTAGCGGGTCCTGTATGATCCACGGGTTGTCGAACCGCCCGCTCGCCCATGCGCTCCGCCCTCGATTCTTCCATCCGCCTTTCCGCTTTCGCCCGCACTCCGCGCGCCCGCATCCTCGCACTGGCGCTAGCCGCCGCATGCGTGCTGCCGGGGTGCGCAACCGGGCCGGCTTCGCACACGCAAGCCGCGCAAACGCTCCCGCCCGATACGGTCACGCTCTTCCCCATCGAGCACTACGACCAGAACGTCGATCACTGGATCGATCCGGCCAGCGCCGAGTACGACAAGCCCTTCCTTTCGCCGGAAGTCCAGCGCGCGCAATTCGATGCGCTCGTCGCGCGCTATTTCGGTGCGGGTCCGAACGATCCTTCGCCGTGGAATCGCGTGTTTGTCGAGCAGCGCGTGTATCGCGACGGCGGCAGCGACATCGCCGCGCTGCAAACGCGCCGCCTCGCCTGGTTCGACAACACCGGCAAGGAGCCGCGTCGCCTTGGCTACGGCATGAATTTCCGGCCGCACACGAAGGCGTGGATCGACGCCATCGAGCGCAACGCCAACGTCAACCAGTTCGAACAGGCCAGCGGCTACGACGCCACGCGCCGCGCGATTGCCACGACGCCGCTGTACGTGCGCGAGTTGCCCACCCTCGACCCGTCGTTCTATTCGCATCGCATCGCGGGCGAAGGCTACCCCTTCGACAACCTGCAGGTGAGCGCCGTGCGGCCGGGCACGCCGCTCTACGTGCTCGGCACGAGCGCCGACGGCGCCTGGCGCTACGTGCAGACGCCGGACGTGCAGGGCTGGGTGCGCAGCGACGGCGTGGCGAGCGTCGACGAGGCCTTCGTTTCGAAGTGGCGCGCGGCGGCACACCAGTCGCTCGGCGTCGTGGTGGCGGCCTCCGCCGCGCTGCGCGACGACGGCGGCGTGTTCCGCTTCGAAGCGCCCGCCGGCACGCTGCTGCCGCTGCGGGCCGCTTCGGGCGCAACGCCGGGCGAAGTGCTCGTGCCGGCCCGTGACATCAACGGCCGCGCGGCGATCCGCACGGCGGCGCTCGATTCGAACGCAATCGTTCCCGCACCGCTCGCGGCCACGCCGCGCCATCTCGCGCAACTAATGAAAGCGCTGATCGGCCGCCCGTACGGCTGGGGCAACACGAACTTCGACAACGACTGCTCGGCGGAACTGCAGAGCATTTTCGCAACGTTCGGCGTGTGGTTGCCGCGTCATTCGTCCACGCAAATGAACGCCGGCGCGATGACCGACCTTTCGGCGTCCACGCCCGCGCAACGCCTCGACTGGCTCGTGCAGCACGGCGCGCCCATGCGCACGCTCATCTATATAGGCGGCCACGTGATGCTGTATCTCGGCAACACCGAGCGCGACGGCAAGACGGTGCCGCTCGTCTATCAGGACGTGTGGGGCCTGCGCCCCGCCGACAACAGTCGCCGCGCCGTAATAGGCGGCTCGGTCATCCTCCCGTTGATGCTGAGCTATCCCGAAGACCCGAGCCTCGAATCGCTTGCGGGCACAGCGGTTTTCCAGGTCAGCATTCTGGGCGCGCCCGCGGGGAGCGCGCCGCCGCAGGATGAGGAGAACCCGGCGGGGTGAGGTTGGCGCTCGCGTGCAGAAACATGCACGGTGCGTATCAATTTTATGCAGAAAAGTGATCGTTTCTCCCAGGATGACAGATTCCGCACGGTCGTACAAAAATAGCCTCCATCGAACGTAGCATTCCGTCAACGCTGCACACCTCTCGTCTGGGGAGACACGATCGGTGAACGCGCATTCAATCCGGCTCATGCCTTGCCGCAGGCCCACGATGACCACGCGTTCGCCCACGCTGCTCCTGCGCGAGCGAGAGGATCCCGGCCGCCGCGCCGGAGCGCAGTCCCTCGAGTAGTACTCCCCGCTTTTCCCGATTTCGTGTGGTCCCGCAAGGGACCCCGGCCACCTGTCGCCCAAAGTTTTTCCTGCGATTTTGCCTTGAGCATTGCCTGAAGCGTCAGCCACACCCTGTCAGCATCGATCTCAATCCATAAATAACACTAAGGATGACGAAATGTTAAAACGCGACAACCTCGGCATGAAACGACTGGTGCGCTGCCTCGCAGCGGCCGGTTTGATGGGCGCGGCAGGTGTCGCGAGCGCGCAGAGCAGCGTCACGCTGTACGGCATCGTCGACGCGTCCCTTCTCTATACAAGCCATACGATGAATACACTGACGGGCCAGAACGCCGGTCACCAGTTCTCCTTCACGGACAGCGGCATGTCCGGCTCGAACTTCGGCATGCGCGGCGCCGAGGACCTGGGCGGCGGCATGCGTGCGGTATTCGCGCTTGAAAGCGGTATTAGCATGGCGAACGGCAAGTTCAGCAACTCCAACGGCAACTTCTTCGGGCGTCAGGCGTGGGTCGGCATGGAAAGCCCCTACGGTACGGTCAAGGCCGGTTTGCAGTACTCACCGTTTTTCCTCTCGCTGTACCAGACAGACCCGCGCGGCATGTCGTACTTCGGCAGCGGCCTCGTGAGCTACGTGAACAACGTGTACGTGACCGGCCTCTTCAACAGCAACGCGATCACGTATACGTCGCCGGAAATCGCCGGCATTCAGGCGATGGGCATGTTCGCCATGGGCGGCGCAGCGGGCGACTTCCAGGCGGGACGCCAGTATTCGGCGAGCCTGCGCTACCACATTGCTGGCTTCACGCTCACGGGCGCTCTCTACAGCGGCAACGCCGGAGGCAGCGCCGCCACGACGCCGGTGCCGAGCACCGTGGAGTTCGTGGGCCGCACGATCGGCGCGAGCTACCGCTTCCCGAACTCGCTCACGATCTCCGCGTCGTATGCGCTATACAAGGTGGCGCAGTCCTTCGATAACAGCGTCTACTCTGGCGGACTGAGCTATATGATCACGCCCTACCTCGACGTCGATGCGGGCGTCTGGTACACCCGCGACGGCAACGACGGCAGCAATCACTCGCTCCTGGCATCGAGCGGCGTGCAGTTCTTCCTCTCCAAGCGAACGACGCTCTACGGCCAGGTGGGCTACGTGAACAATCACGGGCGCATGGACACGGGCCTGTCGATCAACAACGCGCTCTTCGAAGTCTCCGGCTCGACGGTGGGTGCGAGCATCGGCATCCGGCATCTGTTCTGACGTTAGTGCACGTGTTCCGCGCCGCGGGTTCGAGCGACGCGGAACATGCTCTCTTTCTGGCTAGCTTCGGCTCTGCGCGCTTTCGCGCCACGCGCACACGTCGCCTCGCGCAAGCTCGCGCGCTCCCAGCACGAACTCCGCCCCTTCGGGCGCTGGAGCCTGCGCACGTTGCTCGCCGAAGTTGAAGGCGAAGCACAAGCCACCGCGTCGACTCAGGCGCATGCCTTCGGGCAAACGCTGCGTTTCAAGGCCTGCACTGCGCGCGGCTTCGTCGAGCATGGCGAGATGCAGTTCGCGCGTGAGCCACGCAGCGGCGTAACGCACACGACCATGCGAGAGCAACGCGGGCCAGCCGTCTTCGAATTGCGCCTGAACGCGCGTGGCGCCGTTGGCGCGCACATGATCCCGCCAATGCAATGCCTCGCCCTGCACGCCGCCTAACGTGACGGCTGGCGCGAGCGTGGGACGCAGCGATTCGGCTTCGAGCACCTGCACGGGCAGCACGCGCTGCAACGCGCCCGGCGGGAGATCGCCGGGAATCGCGAAGTGCGCGGTCTTCGAGCCGCTGCGCGGCCCGAACACCCAGAGCCCGTCGCTGCGCTCGATCTGATCGACGAAGGCGTCGTCGATCACGGCCAGCGACGGCACCACCACGAGCCGGTACGCCGAGAGATCCGCGTGCTGCGAGACGATTTCGACATCGAGCCCGAGTTCGCGCAGCGCGCTGTAGTAGTCGAACGCAAGCGTTTGATAGTCGAAGCTCGCGCCGTGGCGCTGGATTTCGAACATCCACTGTGTTTCGTAGTCGAATACGAGCGCCACCTGGCCGCGCGCCGCTGGCGCGAGCGTGCGCAACGCTTCGCTCGCCGCGATCTCGCGCGCGGCCTGCTCCACCTCGCGGCCGCCAGGAGAAAGCTCGTTGTTCGGCAGATTAAGGCCCGAATGCATCTGCTCCTGCGCATACGGGCACTGCCGCCAGCGGAAGTACGAAACGAGTTCGGCGCCGTGCGCGAACGCTTCATAAGCCCACAGGCGCACCATGCCAGGCGCGGGCACCGGGTTCCACGGCGCCCAGTTCACCGGCCCCGCCTGCTGCTCCATCACCCAGAAGCGTCCGCCGCCTATCGTGCGGTAACGGTCGTGGTCGAATGAGGAAACATCGGGATGCGCGGTGCGTGCGTAGCGGGCTTTATCCGCTTCCGGCAGCCCGATCGCTTCAGTGCGCGCGATCGGATAGCTGTCCCACGTCGCCACGTCGATGGCCTTGTCCGCCGCGAACCGGTAGTGGTCGAAGGTCGTGAAAAAGCCCATGAAGTTGTGCAGCACATCCGCGTTCGGCGCGTGGCGGCGCAGCACCTCCGCCTGCTCGCGATGAAAGCTCGCGACTTCGTCGGACATGTAGCGGCGAAAGTCCAGATGATGCGCCGGGTTGGCGTCGGTCGGCGTGCGCACGGGCAGCCCCACCGCTTCGAACGATGGGTACTCCATGCTCCAGAACACGTTGCCCCATGCCTCGTTGAGCGCTTCGATCGTGCCGTAGCGCTTTGCGAGCCATGCGTGGAAGCGGCGCTGCGCGGCGTTCGACCAGCTCGGCACGGTGTCGTGGCAGCCCAGTTCGTTGTCGGTCTGCCATGCGACCACGGACGGATGCGCGCCGTAACGCTGCGCCATTGCCTCCGTAATGCGCACACAATGCGCGCGATAGGCCTCGCTCGCAATGTCGTAGTGGCGGCGCGAGCCGTAGTTCCAGGGCGTGCCATCGGCACGCACGGGGAGCATATCGGGCGTCGCGTCGACGAGCCATTTCGGTGGCGAGGCCGTGGGTGTGCCGAGCACGATCTTCAGGCCACGGGCCGCGAGCGTTTCGATCGCATCGTCGAGCCACGCCCACTCATAGACACCCGCGCGCGGCTCCATCCGGCTCCAGGCAAACTCGCCAATGCGCACGTACGTGATGCCGAGTTCGGCCATGCGGCGCGCGTCGTCGGCCCACATCGAGCGAGGCCATTGTTCAGGGTAGTAGCAGACACCGATTTGCATGAGTGACAATCCGCCTCGGAATAACTTCAGTAATACGAATTAGATAAAAAATGGCCTTCGGCAGCGAGCGAGCTCGTTCAGCCCTTGCTCGCGCCGAAGGTAAGCCCCGCGACAAAATGTTTCTGCATGGCGAAGAACATCAGCACCGACGGCAGCGCCGCAAGCACCGAGCCCGCCGCCACGAGATTCCAGGCCGTGGTCCACTGCCCCTTCAGTGCCGCCACGCCCACCGTGATCGGCGCGGCGTCGTCGCCCTGAGTGAGACACAGCGCCCAGAAGTAGTCGTTCCAGACGAACGTGAACACGAGAATGCCGAGCGCAGCGAGCGCCGGCCGCACGAGCGGCATGACGATGCGCCAGTAAATGGCCCATTCGCTCGCGCCTTCCACGCGCGCGGCCTCGATCAGCTCGAATGGCAGTTGCTTGATGAAATTACGCAGGAACAGCGTGCAAAATCCGGTCTGAAACGACACGTGGAAAATGATGAGCGCCCACACCGTGTTGTAGAGCCCAACACGCAGCGCCATGTCGCGCACTGGGATCATGAGGATCTGGATCGGCACGAAATTGCCCGCAACGAAGGCGAACAGCACCGCCGTGTTGCCGCGAAACCGATACGTGGAGAGCGCGAATCCCGCCATCGAAGCGAGCGCGATGGCGCCGATCACCGAAGGCACCGTGATCAGCACGCTGTTTGCGAAGTAATGGAGCATAGGCGTTTGCGTGAGCGCCGCGCCGTAGTTCTCCAGCAAGGCGAAGTGCTTCGGCCAGCCCCAGTAGTCGCCCTGCTGCAATTCCTCGGTAGACCGAATCGACGTGACGAGCACCGCCAGCATGGGCAGCAGCCAGATGACGAGCGCAATGGGCAGCGAGATCTTGTACAGCGCGCGATTCGCGGGTTTCCAGCGATCGACGGGAAGCGGATACATGGGCGAAAACTCCCTGAAAATCAGCGTTCTTCGCGCAGCATGCGGCGCAAATGGAACACGATATAAACAAGCATGATGGCGAACAGCACGACGGCAATCGCTGCCGAATAGCCTTCGCGGTAATACTTGATCGCCTGGTCGTACATGAAGTAAGCAAGCACGGTGGAGCTGTCGAACGGCCCGCCGCCGCTCATCACGGCGATCAGGTCGAAGCTGCGCAGCGCGCCGATCACCGTGAGCACAATGGCCATGAACGTGGCCGGGCGAAGCTGCGGCAGCACCACGTGCCAGAAAAGCTGCCAGCCCTTCGCGCCTTCCATGCGCGCGGCTTCCACGATCTCCGGGTTGATGCCCGTGAGGCCCGTGAGATACAGAATCATGCAGAACGGCGTTTGCGGCCAAAGCGCTGCGAAGATAATGCCGAACGTCACGAGCTTCGGGTCGCCCAGCACGGGTATGCCGTGCCCGACGATCATCTTCAGCAGACCGAAGGTCGGGTCGTAGAACCACGAGAACACGAGGCCCACCACCACACCCGAAAGCACGAACGGCGCGAAGAACAGCGACTTCACCGCGCGTATCCCGCGCACGTGCTGATTCAGATAGAGCGCGAACACGAGACCGAGCGGCGGCGCGAGCAGGAAGAACACGAGCCACAGCAGATTGTTCTTGAGCGCGGTATAGAACGTGTCGGTATGGAACAGTTCGACGTAGTTGGCGAGGCCGACGAAGGTCTTCGCCGTCATGCCGTCCCAGTTATAAAAGCTGAGCGTGATGCTGCTGATGATCGGATAAACCACGCACAGCGTAAAAAGCGCGCAGCCCGGCAGCAGGAAAAACAGCGCGGCACGATTCTGTTGCCGCCGCACCGTAGAGGCGCGACGCGGCCGCGCCGCCCCAATGGGGCGCGCCAAGGTATCGGACATGGTGAAGTCTCGCCGGTGATCGAAGAAGGTGCGGCCGGCGGCGCAATGCGCCGGCCGCACCGCGGCCTTACTTGTGATAGATGCGCTGGCGCGTCGTTTCGAGGCGCGCGAGCAGCGTATCGAGCTGCGACGGGTCGCTGTAGAACTGCTGCATGGCCTTCATGCCTTCGTCGGCCATTTCCTTCTGCATGTCGCGGTCGTAGAACTGCGCGATGCCGCCGCGCGTGCTCGCGAGCGTCTGGAAGCCCACCTTGGAGATGGGATCGTCAGGCTCCGCCGCCTTGTTGTTCGAAGGCAGTTGCCCCCAGCCGTGCGCGAGGTCGGCGTTGATCGCGGGCGTTTCCATGAAGGCGAGCAGTCGGCGCGCATCGGCCTTGTTCTTGGCCTTTGCCGGAATCAGCAGCACGTTCACGGGACCGTCTTCGGCCGTCGGCACGTTGGCATCGATAATGGGGAAGCGGAAGAAGCCCACGTCCTGTTTCATGTTCGCCGGGAAGCTGGCCGAGAAGAACGTGCCCATCAGCATCATCGCCGCCTTGCCGTTCACGAGCACTGGCGCAATCGAATCCACGTCGTAGGACAGCGCATTTTCCATGAAGCAATGGTTGTCCATCAGCGTCTTCCACGTGGTGTACACCTTCTTCACGCGCGGATCGGTATAGGGAATCTGACCGGCCATCAACTGCTGATGGAACTCATTGCCGTTGATGCGCAGGTCCAGATAGTCGAACCACGCAGCGAGCGTCCAGCTGTCGCGCGCGGCCACGGCAATGGGCGCCACGCCAATGGCGTTGAGCTTCTTGCAGCTTTCCAGCAGCTCGTCGAAGGTCTTCGGCTCCGACTTGATGCCCGCCTTGGCGAACAGGTCCTTGCGATAGAAGAAGCCGTAGGCGTCATAGCCCAACGGCGCGGCGTACTGCTTGCCGTTCCAGGTAGACGCGCCCTTCACCGACGCGTACTGCTCGTTCCAGCCGTTCTTGGCCCAGTCCGGCGAAAGGTCTTCGAGCAGGCCACGCTCGGCGTAATAGGCCATGCGCTCGCCGTCGTGCCACGACACCACGTCGGGCGGATCGGTCGCGAGCCAGCCGCCCATCTGCACCTTGTAGGCTTCCTCCGTTATATAGGAGACCTTGAGGTTGACGTCAGGGTTCGCCTTCTGGAACTTGTCGAAGGCGTCCTGCCATGTCGAGCGCTGGTTGGCGCGCGCCGAGACGTTGACGGTGAGCGTTCCGGCGTCGGCGGCCATGCTCGTGAACGCCGTCGCCGCAACGATCGCGACGGCGGCCGAGGCGCGGGCCAGCGAACCGAACGTTTTCAAGCGATTAGAAAACATCTTTTGTCTCCTATGTCGATCCATCCAACATGCTGTTGGACTGCCTTTGTCGACTGACGGCTTTCGCGCCGCCAGACCTGGTGACCCGCTCTATCGGCGGGGTATAACGAAATCAGGCCAGCGCCGGCGCGTGCGCTGCCGCGAGCCGGCGCAGCGCTACGCCCTCGGCGTCGAACAGATGGCACGCCTGCGGCGGCACATGCACGCGAATGCGCTCGCCCACACCGATGGGCGAATCGCCCGGCGCTTTGGCGACCAGTGTGCCGGCTACGTGATCCGCATGCAGATAGCTATGTTCGCCCAGCCGTTCGGCAAGCACCGTTGCGCACGCAATCGATTGGTCATCGCCGTCGAGCCGCAGATGCTCGGGGCGCACGCCCAGCGTGACCGGCTGGCCGCGCTGCAAGCCGCGGCCGTCCACGCCGGCGTTGAGCTTCTCGCCGCCCTCGAGCGTGACGCGCACGCCCTCTTCGTCCACCGAGTCAACGCTCGCCTCGATGAAGTTCATGCGCGGCGAGCCGATGAACCCGGCCACGAAGCGCGACTTGGGATGGTGATAGAGATCGAGCGGCGCGCCGCTTTGCGCCACGCTGCCGTAGCGCTCCATATCGGCGCCCGCGTGCAGCAGCACGATGCGGTCGGCGAGCGTCATCGCCTCGACCTGGTCGTGCGTGACATACACGACGCTCGCATCCGTGAAGCGCTGGTGCAGGCGCGCGATCTCGATACGCGTGTGGCTGCGCAGCGCGGCGTCGAGGTTGGAAAGCGGCTCGTCGAACAGAAACACGCCAGGCTCGCGCACGATCGCGCGGCCGATGGCGACGCGCTGCCGCTGCCCACCCGACAACGCCTTGGGATGCCGGTCGAGCAGCGCCTCCAGTTGCAGGCTGCGCGCGGCGTCGCGCACGCGGCGCTCGATCTCGGCCTTCGGCACCTTCGCGATCTTCAGGCCGAACGCGATGTTGTCGAACACCGTCATGTGGGGAAAGAGCGCGTAGCTCTGGAACACCATCGCCACGCCGCGTTCTGCGGCTGGCACGTCCGTCACCACGCGCGAGCCGATGCGCAGTTCGCCTTCGGTCAATTCCTCGAGACCCGCGATCATGCGCAGCAGCGTGGACTTGCCGCAGCCGGAAGGCCCGAGGAACACGCAAAACTCGTGATGCCCGATGTCGAGATCGACGCGCCGGACCACCGGCGGGTGATCGCCGTAGCGTTTGCCGACGCCCGAGAGCTGTATCGTCGCCATGTTCTCGCCTCGAAATTTAAGCGCTTAAATTTTTGCGCGGAAAACAGCACGCAGCCCTTGCACAGCGGGCATTTAACCGCTTAAATTCGAATCCGGCATAATCGCGCATTCGTTGTCTCCGTTGATGTTGTGGGAGAAAAGTAGCAAACCCGGCCGCAGCATTGCAACATCTGAATCATCTTCCCTAAATGTGGGAAAGGTCCTACATGGTTACCTTGTCAGAAGTCGCGCGGCGCGCACGCGTTACGGCGGCTACCGTCTCGAACGTGCTGCGCAACCGCGAGAAGGTCCGCCCCGAAACGGCCGAGCGCGTGCTGCAGGCCATCGCCGAGCTGGGCTACCGGCCCAACCTCAATGCGCGCGCGCTCGCGCAGGGGCGCTCGTCCACGCTCGCGTTGATGCTCTCGAACATCTCCAACCCGTTCTACCCCGAGTTCGTGCTCGCCGCCGAGCGCGCCGCGCGCAAGGCGGGCCACTTCCTCATGGTCTGCAACACCGACGACGACGCACAAATTGGCCGCGCCTACCTGAACCAGATCGCGGGCACCTTTGCGGACGGCGTGCTCGTGATGAACACCGACATCGCCATGAACGAACTGTGCATTTCGGCCATGCACAACGGCCCCATTCTGCTGGCGATGTGGGAGCACCCCGAGAATCCCCCGGTGCTGCCGTGCGTAGCGGTGGACTTCGCGCGCGCCGGTGCGCTCGCCGCGCAGCATCTGCTTGAGTTGGGACACCGAAACATCGCCATGCTGATCGGCGACGGTTGCGGCGGCTTGCAGGACGCACGTTCGGAAGGATTCCGAACGGCCTTGCGCGAAGGCGGCGTGAATACTGCAAACGTGGCGCAGATGCAGGTGCGCGACTCGATCGACTCCGGCTACGCGGCTTGCCACGAATTGCTCGCCCGGCACCCTCGCGTGAGCGCGATCTTCGCGACCAACGACCTGCTCGCGATTGGCGCGATTCAGGCGCTGGTCAGCATGGGCCGCGCCGTGCCCGACGATGTCTCCGTGATCGGCATCACCGACATTCAGCTCGCTCATCAGATGCGCCCCGCCCTTACCACCGTTGCGATCCAGACCGAGGCCGTGGCCGAGTTGTCGATCCGCAGCCTGATCCGGCTGATCGACGAACCGGACCAGCAGCCGCCGATGGTGCTCGGGCCGCCGCCCGAACTGGTCACGCGCATGTCCACGGGGCCGCGCAAGCGGCGCGCGCGCGCCTGAGCGCATGCCGCGCGGCAAACCCGCCACTGCGCGCCACCGCGCCGGAAACTGAGACGCACGGTCAAGCCGCCCCGGAAAAGCGCGGTAAATTTGCGCCACGACGAGGCGAGTCGGCCCGCTCCTGCGGCGGCTGGCCCGTCGATGGTCCGGATTCTTGCATTCCGCATTGCTTTGCCTGCCGGGGGAGTTGAGGCAAGCCATGCGCGGCATTTCGTATGCCAGGAATGCGCCTGTCCGTGCCGTGCAGCCGTAAAGGCGACCTGAGAGAACCGAAAAAAACATGAGCACACTAGCCAAACCCGCGCCTCACAAGGCCGCGGGGCTTCTGCCGGCGGCGCTGGCCGACACGCAGCTCGACCACGTCGAGCGCATGGTCCAGTACTACGCCCACAACGGCGACGCCGCCGTGAGCGGCTTCGACTACGCCTACTGGCGCAAGCGCCTGCGAGCCGTGGCCGAAACCTACGATCTGGTTACAACCCAGCGCAACCGCATTGTCGGCCTGCTCGACCGGCTCGAGCGCGACGCCATCCTCAGCCTGCCGCCGCACGAGCGAACCTGATCCGGCACGCACCCGGCCTCGCTCGACAGGCGCGGGGGAAGCGCCGACAATGAATGCCCTTTACGGTGCGCCCGTCCCGATCCGCGGGAGCGGGCGCGCACACGTTCGCGCGCGGTGGCGCGCACGGGGCATCCATGCAGGACACCAACGCAAGCAATCGACATTTCGACACGCTCATCGTCGGCGCAGGCTCGATGGGTATGGCAGCCGGCTACTATCTGAGCCGCCTCGGCAACAAGGTGCTGCTGCTCGACGCCGGCGATCCGCCTCACGATCAGGGTGCGCATCACGGCGGCACGCGCCTCATCCGCCACGCCTACGGCGAAGGTGCCGCTTACGTGCCGCTCGCCTTGCGCGCCCAGCCGCTTTGGGAAGACCTGGAGCAGCAAACGCAAACGGCGCTTTTCACGCGCACGGGCGTCGTCAATATCGGCTCGCCCGGCGACGCGTTTTTGCGCGAGGTGCAGGCGAGCGCCGCCAGCCACGGCATCCCGCTTGAAACGCTCGACGCAGCCACGGCCAGCAAGCGCTGGCCCGCGTGGCGGCTCAAGCCGGAGCAGATTGCGAACTTCGAACCGGGCGCGGGCGTGCTCTATTGCGAGCGGGCGATCAGCGCTTACCGCGAACTCGCGATCGCGCTTGGCGCAACGCTCGGCACGAATACGCGCGTCACACGTATCGAGTGCCACGGGAGGGAAAGCGCCAACGTCTGGACCGACAAGAACGAGAAGTTCACCGCCCGCGACCTGATCGTGTGCGCCGGAAAATCGACTCGCGATCTGCTCGCGCCGCTCGGCCTCGAGGTTCCCGTCACGCGCGTGCGCAAGAGCTTCGCGTGGTTCGAGGGCGAGCCCGGCCTCTTTGCGCCGGAGCGCTTCCCAGGCTTTTTCGTCGCCTCGGAAGTGGGCGGCTTTTACGGCTTTCCCGATCTCGACGGCAGCGGCCTGAAACTGGGCCGTCACGATGCCGGCGAGCCCATTTCGGCGGATGCGCCGCTCGCGCCATTCGGCGCCGAGCCGTCCGATCTCGGCGATCTGCAAGCCTTCCTCGAACGCTATTTGCCGGGCGCGGGCAAGCTGCGCGTGGGCCGCGCCTGCGAATACGACATGACGCCCGACGAGCATTTCATCATCGACCGCGTGCCCACCTGCCCGAACGTGCACATCGCGACCGGTTTTTCAGGGCATGGTTTCAAGTTCGCCAGCGCGATCGGCGAAGCGCTGGCCGAGCGCATCACGCAAGGCGAGAGCCGCATCGACCTGACGATGTTCGCGCGCAAGCGCTTTGCATAGCGAGGCGGGCTAGTTAGCGGGAATCGTCACGACCGGCGCCTTGCTGCTCGTATCGGCTTCCGCGAGCGCCATGAGGTTTTGCAGGACCGTGAACGCGTATTTCGAATCGAAGTCGGCGCGTTCGACCCAGTACGCCGTGCCGTCGTAGTCGATCGCGACATAAGCATCTGCGGGCGCCTTCGGTCCCTGATGCACGATGATGATCGGCCGCGTTTCGCCCCCAATCAGCCCGACGGTCGGTTTCGTCGCGCCGCTCTGCACTTCGGCGTCCGGCACCTGAACCTGCGCGCCGATATTCTGGAGGATGCCGAGCACCGAGCGCGTCACCATCGGAATGCGATTGCCGCCCTGCGCCGAGGGACCATAGACGATCTCGTAAGTGCGCGTGTCCGCCGCGAGATGGAGCAGTTCTCGCACGCGCGCCAGGTCCGCCGAGACTTGCGGCGACTGCGCGCTGTTCGTCGCGCCGAGCGCGAGAAACACGCTGTTCTTGCCGTTTTCGCTGCGCGATTCCACATTCAGTTCGCCGGCCAGTTGCAAGCGCCGCAGCGCCTGCAGCAACTGGAAGAAGCCGGCCGAGCCCGCGCTGTCCTCGCCGCCCAGCGCGCTGCCGTTCTGCAGCCCGCCGACCGATTGCGCACCGATACGCAGCAGCAGATCGACCGGCATGCCGCCTTCGGCGAGCGGCATCACGAGTTCCGGCGCGAGCGGGCGGATGTACGCGTTGGCGAACGCTTCGCCCGTGGTCGGCGAGAACGTGAAGGTCGGACGGTTCGACCAGGAGACGCTGCCGGTCGCGAGCGCATAGTTCGGCTGCGAGCCCGAACCGACATTGCCGGTCGCGCCAGCCGTCGAATCGAATTGATACGCCGCGATGATCGAACTCACTGAGAGGAAGGCGGGCGCATCGCCGTAGCGCAATCCGACCACCGCTGCGAGTATGCTGCGCTTTTTTGCATCGCCGAGTGCTCTCGCATAATCGACCTGATCGGCGCGCAGGCGCGTCGGGCCGAGATGCACACATGCCGTGCCCAGCAAGGCCGAGCACGAAACGGCCAGAATCGTCGTCTTTGAAATCATCGTCAGGCTTGCGCGCGGGACTGCGCAAAGAGAGTGGGTCCGCGCGCACAGGTAGCAAGCGTTGTGCCCCGATATTTCAGAAGCGCAAGGGCGCGCCGCTCAGTGGCACATGCCTATGTGCGTGGCGCGCATGCCGCAGCCCGCGCCAGCAGCACTTCGCGGTCGCGCGCGTTTTGCGTGAGCGCGGCGGCGCGCTCGAATTCCATGCGCGCTTCGGCATGGCGCGCGAGCTTTTCGAGCAGATCGCCGCGCGCGGCCGGCAGCCACGGATAGTGGCGCAGCGCGGGTTCTGCGCACAACGCATCGACGAGATCGAGCGCCGCCTGCGGCCCTTGCGCCATGCCCACCGCTACTGCACGATTCAGGCGCACGACGGGCGAGGCGTCGAGTTTCAGAAGCGCGTCGTAGATCGAGACAATCTGCGCCCAGTCGGTCGCCGCCGCGCTCGGCGCTCGCGCATGGCAAGCCGCGAGCGCGGCCTGCAGCGCGTACGGGCCCGGCGCGCCTGCGCAAGCCGCGCCGCGCGCAATGGCGGCAAGCCCGCGACGGATCAACAGCGCGTCCCAGCGCCTGCGGTCCTGATCGGCGAGGAGCACGGCGCGCCCTGCCCGGTCGACGCGCGCGGGCAGGCGCGAAGCCTGCAGTTCCATCAACGCCACCAGGCCGTGCGCCTCGCCCTCGAGCGGAACGAGTTCCGCCAGCATGCGGCCAAGGCGCAGCGCCTCTTCGCAGAGCGCGGGCCGTGTCCAGTCCTCGCCCGCCGTGGCCGTATAGCCTTCGTTGAAAATCAGGTAAATCACTTCGAACACCGAAGCAAGTCGCGGCTCGAGCTCGGCGAGGCGCGGCACTTCGAACGGGACTTTCGCCTCCGCGAGCGTGCGCTTGGCCCGCACGATGCGCTGCGCGACGGTCGTCTCGGGCACGAGGAACGCGCGCGCGATCTCGGTCGTGGTGAGGCCGCCGAGCAGGCGCAGCGTGAGCGCGGCGCGCCCTTCTTTCGGCAGCACGGGATGGCACGCCACGAACACGAGCCGCAGCAGATCGTCGCCAATCTCGTCCTCGCGCGCGGCGTCGAGCGCGTCCACGAAGTCGGGCGCGAAGTGCGCTTCGAGCGCTTCGAGATCCGCACCCATCGCCTCGTGCGCGCGCGCATGGGAGGCCGCGCGACGCAGCCGGTCGAGCGCGCGATGTTTCGCGGCGGTCATGAGCCACGCTCCGGGATTCTCGGGAATGCCGCTTTCGGGCCAGCTTTCCAGCGCGGCAACGAACGCGTCCTGCGCGATTTCCTCGGCCACGCCCACATCGCGCACGATGCGCGCAACGTGGGCGATCACCTTCGCCGACTCGATGCGCCACACGGCCTCGACCGCGCGGCGCGTCGCCGTGAATGTGTCCTGAGGCTCGCGCGGGCCGGTCACGAGCCGTGCGCGCCCTTTTCGACCGCCGCGGGCGACATGTACATCAGCTCCCAGATGTGGCCATCGGGATCTTCGAAGCTGCGGCCGTACATGTCGGTGCCGCACTCCATCGGCGGGCGTTTCGACGTGCCGCCCGCCGCGAGCGCCTTTTCGACGAGCGTGTCCACTTCCTCGCGCGAGACGCACGAGAGGCAGGTCAGCACCTCGGTGCTTTCGCGAGCGTCCACGAGCGCCTTGTCGGTGAAGCCGCGCATGAAGTCCAAAGTCAGCAGCATGGCGTACATGTTCTCGCCCAGCACCATGCAGGCGGCCTGGTCGTTGGTGAATTTCGGGTCGAATTTGAAACCGAGCTGGCCGAAGAAGTCCATCGAGCGCTTCAGGTCGCGCACGCCCAGATTGACGAAGATGTGCTTATGCATGATTGAGTCCCTGCGGTGATCGATGAGAATGCTCAGGATGCCTTACGTTGCTCCTGGAGCTGGCGAAAGCTCTCGACGCCCTCGCACTGCGGGAGTTCGTCGAGTTCGTAGAGCTGGCGCACTTCGACCTCGCCTTCGGCGCGGCCGAACGGAGACGGGAAGCGGCGCGCCCATTCGAGCGCTTCGTCGCGCGAGCGCACCTGGATCAGCGTATAGCCGGCAATCAGCTCCTTCGTTTCGGCAAAGGGGCCGTCGACGATCGTTGGCTTGCCGTTCGTGTAGTGCACGCGAAAGCCGCGCGAGGTCGGCTGCAGGCCCGAGGCGTCGAGCAACACGCCCGCCTTCGCCAGCTCTTCGTGATAGCGGGCCATCTCCGCGAATACTTCCACGTCGTCGGGCGGCTCGCCCGCTTCGGTCAACGCGTTGGCGCGCACCATGATCATGAATCGCATTGTCTTCTCCTGAATGTGACGTTCGGGGATGTTCGAAGGCACCGTCTGGTGCGCTCATCAACACGACGCGCGAAGCGCACGGAAATCGACAACGGACAGCGAAATTTTTTACGTGCCTGGGGAAACTACCTGGAAAGACGCCGATTCAGCGGAAACACGGACCGGTTTCGCGCACCTCGACGCTCGCCCATTGCGCCGCCGGACAGCGCCCGGCGATGGCAAGCGCCTCGTCGCGTGTGGCGCAATCGACGAGGAAAAAGCCGCCGATCATTTCCTTCGCCTCGGCGAACGGGCCATCGACGATGCTCGTGCGGCCTTCACGCACCTGGACGCGCGCGCCGTTCGTGTCGGCGGTGAGCGCGTGCGCGTCGATCAGCTTGCCCTCGGCGGCGAGTTCATCGGCGAACTCGACCATGCGCGCGTAAAGCGCCTCGCCTTCGGGTTGCGCCCGCGTATCGCGCTGGCCGCGCGGCTCGGCGATGAGCAGCATGAATGGCATGAGCATGTCCTCTCAGTGAAGCCTGCGAACCTGAAAGGCAAGAGTCTATGCCAGAAAAACCGTTGCGCGTCGGGGGCGCGTGCGCTTTCAGGCGTAGCGCGCGAGGAAGAGATCGGCGGACGACTCGGCGACCTGGCGCTGCTGCGCCTCGTCGAGCGGCGGCTGGCCCATCGCGACCTGCGGCCAGAACGCGAATGCCTTCACGACGCCGTGCAGTTGCTGCGAGGCGAAGGCCGGGTCCGTCGTTTTCAGGCGGCCATCGGCGGCGGCGGCGCGCACCCAGACCGTGAGGTCCTCTTCGCGCTCGCCAATGCGGGCCACCATGTCGCGCGCGCGCTCGGGCGAGTGGATGCCCGCCGCGATTGCCACGCGCGCGAGCTTGAAGAACGCTTCGTCGCTCAGCAGCCGCAGCTTGCGCATGAGAAGCTCGACAAGCTGCGCGCGCAGCGGCTCGCCGGCGCGGTAGGCCGGTGCGTCGGCGGTCGCGCTCGAATCCCAGAGCTGGCACAGGATTGACGCGAACAGCGCCTCCTTGCTAGGGAAATGGTTGTAGACCGTGCGCTTCGAAACGCTCGCGCGCGCGGCAATGCGGTCCATGCTCGTGGCGTCGAAGCCCGAGGCCAGGAATTCGTCGATGGCCGCCGCGACGATGGCGGCGCGCTTGCGATCGGTCAGGCGCTGAGGGGTGGCTGGGGTGCAATCCATTTCAGAATTTTACACCAGGCAGTTTACTTTTCGCCAGAATAAACTACACTGTGCAGTCTACTTCCCGTTCTCTGAGGCAGCCGCCGCTATGACCTCGCCTTTCGCATCGCTGAGCCGTACCCTGGGCCTGAGCGCCGCACAACGTGGGCGCGAGCTCTCGCACACCTCGCCGCAGCATGACGGCGAGCGCTTTCGCAACGTGCGTCCGCGCCCGGCCGAAGGCTTCGGCAAGACACTGAAGATCATGTGGAACATGATCTTCCACAAGCCGGGCGGCACCATGCCCGCCGGCGCGCTGCCCGTTCAGCCGCTCACGCGCGAGCAACTCGAGGCCGCGCCCGACCGCAGCGTCTACCGGCTTGGTCATTCCACCCTGCTCTTCAAGCTGCGCGGCCAGTTCTGGCTCACTGACCCGGTGTTTGCCGAGCGCGCCTCGCCGTTTCAGAACCTCGGGCCGAAGCGCTTTCACGCGCCGCCCATCGCGCTGGCCGACCTGCCGCCATTGCGCGGCGTGATCCTCTCCCACGACCATTACGACCACCTCGACCGCGAAACCGTGCTCGCGCTCGCGGCGACGACAGGCGTGTTTCTCACGCCGCTTGGCGTGGGTGACCGGTTGATCGAATGGGGCATCGACGGTGCGAAGGTGCGGCAGTTCGACTGGTGGCAAGGCGCGAATGTCGAAGGCATCGAATTCACGGCCACGCCCGCTCAGCATTTCTCCGGGCGCAGCCTGTTCGACGGCAACAGCACGCTGTGGGCCTCGTGGGTGATCGCCGACGCCGATCTGCGCGTTTTCTTCAGCGGCGACACCGGCTACTTCGACGGCTTTCGCACGATCGGCGAGCGGCTCGGCCCCTTCGACGTGACGTTCGTCGAGACTGGCGCGTACGACCCGCAATGGCCGTATGTCCACATGCAGCCCGAGGAAACGGTGCAGGCTCACGTGGATTTGCGCGGCGAGTGGCTCGTGCCGATTCACAACGGCACGTTCGATCTCGCGATGCATCGCTGGCAGGACCCGTTCGAGCGCGTGACTGGCCTTGCGCTCGCGCGCGGCGTGACGCTTTCCACGCCGCGCATGGGTGAAAGGCTTGATCTGGCGGAGCCGCATCGCGGCGAACGCTGGTGGCGCGAGGTGGTGGAAAGCGCTGAGCCGCCGCGTTCGGCGCGCCGGTGGTTCGCTTGCCGTAATGCCAGTGAGGCGCGGTCGTAGCGCAGTCGTTCATGCACTGCCAGCAATCGTGATGAGGCCCCGTGAGTTGAAGGACTTACGGGGCTTTTGTTTTGTCCGCGCGTCAATTGATCTACAAGTCGAATTACGGTTGCAAACGCAATGAATGCGATATCGCGGAACCGGCGTGCGGAAATCGCGCCGCGACGATGGCGCGTGGGTTCGGTGACTCAATCGCTAACACTGACAGAGTCGGCTTTCTACCTCCTTGCAACGACCAGTTAGTGGTCAAAGGTCCGATGCAGCTCAAGGTCCCTTGTTCGGTCGCGTGATATCAATGCGATCACAAAACGGACGGAGGTGACATGTCGTTTCCCGAATGGGGGCATTCATACAACGCTCTCTATGTGCCGCTGACGAGCGACTGGCAATGCTCACTCGTGCCTGCACGCGATGTGGAGGACGTCGATCGCGGGTGGAAGCTTCCTTACGAAGAGCGACAGAAAGCACGCAAAGAGCGTGAGGAACAAATCGAACAGGACAGCAAGGACTTCGACCAGCTGTTCCGGGTTTCCATCAGCCGACGCGCCGCGCGCGCCTGTAGTGATTTCAGGGCCCATATTGCGTTTATCAGGGATCACCTGCATATCTCTGGCCTGTCTGCGCCGGTCGATGGTGAAGGCGTGACGCGTATTCTTCGTGACGCGGTGCGCGATGGCCGACTCGTTCCTGCCATCAACCGTGCCTGGCGCGGCAGCAGGCGAGTTACCCGGCGCTATGGGCCGCAAAGTTGGCCAAAACGGGCGCCCGACCTGAAGCCGACCATCTATTCGTTCCGCAACGGTCAGCTTGAACCGCTTGGCGCAGACGGGGGCTTTATCGATCGCACGCCATACGTTCCGGTCGCTGCACGGGTTGCCGCTACTGTGAGCAAAGCGGCCGCTTCCAAAGGTGCGTCCAGTTGGCTTGGTGCGGTTGAGACGGCAGCGGCCGCATTGATCGGCGCCAGTGACAATTCAGACAATGAGGAAAATAGCGGAGGTGAAAATGACGGCACGTTCAGCGACAACGTGCGGGAAGCGTCGACGCCATTAAGCGACGCACAAGCGTTCGAGTATCGTGACGACGCTGGAACCCTCGGCAACGACATGCAAACGGCATGGCTCCCCTCTAAGGGGGGACCACCGAATCAATGGGTCGAGAATACATCGGGCAAGCAACAATGGCGCTTATATGACGGGCATGGCAACGCAGCAGTTGATATTGACTTCGGTCATGATCATGGTTTCGGCATCCCCCATGCGCATAATTGGGACAACGGCGTTAGAGATGACGGAAATGCCTTTTCCCTACTTTCCCATTGAAAGGTTTTTCTATGGACAAACTGAAAGAATTTGACTATTTCCATGATTGGAATCTAGACATTCTCGCCGTTCGCAACAGACATCAACTCATTGTTGCGATGGAATACGACGGGAAACGAGCAACCCTTACTTTCAACGGAACGATCCGCTGCACCGTCGAGCATTTCAGCGTGGAAAACAATATCGTGTTTGAAGTTAAGATACTCAAGCAGGGAGACACAAATTATGACCTCGCGCTAGCCATGCTAGCAAAAAGCGAATATTTCTCTAAAGGACCCGGGCGTCAAATTTCGATGATCGTCGCGACCGCGGGCGCTGAACTGGCCGTCGAGTTCGACACGCTCGATATTGAAGTTGAATAGCTGATGCAGCTGTTTGTGCGGTCAGATTTATGCGTCACCTGTCTTAGACTCGCGGCTGGCCGCTCGCACTCAATGTTTTCATTCAAGTCCGTGTCAGTCAGTTTGCACCGGCTCTGTGTCAACGGCTGTTGACATTGGATCAGGTAGTGGTTTTCTTCCAGCCCTCGATCTCTTAATCAGCCGTTACTAGTAGGCTGAGTGCAAACCAGATCCTCTCTTGAATTCATCGCCCCTGTCGTGGTTGGCTGTCATTGAGGCGTTTTCTTTCGATGGTCGCCTTGCCGCGCTTGATGTTTGGCGTTACGTGGAGACTCAACCTGATTCAGCGTTGGCCGAGTACATAAAAGCGAAAATAAGTGGCTCAGCAATTTGCTGGCGTTAAAGAATCGGGGCGCTGTCACCAAACAAGATCGACCGAGGCGGTGCCTGATCAAGTCGTCCTATTTTCGTTCACACGATTGGCCTTACAGTCAGTGGGTGCAACTTGACTTCGCCCATCGGTCTGCCAGCGAACCGCACAAGCGCGCGGGCACGCGATCTGCTCGCTCCCCGCTTCTTACCCTTCCCTGCAAAAGTCTCCTAAGCTTTTGCATCGAGGCGCGCGTCGCGCCAACGAACTTCATCGCTCCCCAATACCCTTAACGGGATTTCCCCAGGCTGACAGCCCCCGATTTCTGGCATTAAATAAATCAACTTGATTTATTTAGTCGGCGACGCAGTTGATCAGATGTCGCCCCTCTAAGCTGGAGGAGACACGTGAGAAGTCCGCATGTCGGTCAGGGCAGCAATTCCGCCAATGTCCGCCGCTTCAACGAACGCCTGCTGCTGCAGGCGCTGCGTCGCGCGGGCGAGGCGTCGAAGGCCGATCTCGCGCGTCTCGCGAATCTCACGAGCACCGCGGTGGGCACCATCATCACGTCGCTCACGGCCAATGGCCTGATCGAGGTCAGCGGCCGCCGCGACGGCCAGCGCGGCCAGCCCGCCTCGCTCCTGCGCCTCTCGCCGCGCGGCGCGTTCGCGATTGGCGTGCGGCTCGACCGGACCAATATCGAAACTGTGCTCGTCGATTTCGCGGGCCAGATGATCGAGCGCCGCTCGCGCGACATGCTGCTGCCGCAACCCTCGGTCGCGCAGGAAATCGTCCAGCGCGATATCGCCGAACTGTTAGGGTTACTTACGATAGAAGAGCGTAGCCGCCTGGCCGGCATTGGCGTGGCGCAGCCGTATAACCTCGGCAGCTGGCTGAGCGAACTCGGCCTGCCCACCGACACCTTCCGCGTGTGGAACGACGTGGACTTTGCGGGCGAACTCGCGCGCGCCACCGCACTGCCCGTATTCAGCGAGAACGACGGGAACGCGGCCGCCATCGCCGAGATCTTCTACGGCTGTGGGCGCCAGCGCGACGACTTCCTCTACCTCTTTCTCGGCCCGGCAATCGGCGGCGGCATCGCCATCGACGGCGACTGCGTGCGCGGCCTGACCGGCAACGCAGGCGATTTCGCAGTGATGCCCGTGCCGCCCAGCCGCCTGCCCTCGGCGCACAAGCCGTCCGGCCAGTGGGACATTCTGCTCTCGCGCGCCTCGCTCATCGCACTGCGCCGTCACCTGCAGTATTGCGGCGAGACGATCGACAGTCGCGCCGATCTCGAAGCGTGCATCGCGCGCGGCCACCCGGGCGTGCAGGACTGGCTCGACGACTGCATCGATGCGCTCGCCCCTGCTCTGCGTTCGGCGTTCTGCGTGCTCGACGTGCCGGCCGTGGTGCTCGACGCCGACGTGGACGCGGGTCTCATCGACACGCTCATGCAGCGCCTGCGCCTCGCGGTGGCGGCCACCGCGCCCGAGGCGCGCGGCACGCCCGCGCTCGTGCGCGGCACCTTCGGTCCCGATGCGGGCGCGCTCGGCGCGGCCACGCTTCCCATGTTCTTCAATTTTTCGCCGCGCGCGGGCATCCTCATGGGCGCCGGCGCACAAACTTACGCTCAAGCGCAGGAGGAGAGCCATGTCGCCCTCTGAGTCCACGCCCCCGCTGCTGGAAATGCGGGGCATCACCAAGACCTTCCCCGGCGTGCGCGCGCTCGACAACGTGCGCCTCACCGTCTACCCCGGCGAGGTCCACTCGCTCATGGGCGAAAACGGGGCAGGCAAGTCCACGCTGATGAAGATTCTCTCGGGCGCCTACCAGGCCGACCCCGGCGGCGAGATTCTCATCGAAGGCAAGACGGTCGTGATCGACGGGCCGCATGCTTCGCGCGAACTCGGCGTGGCCGTGATCTATCAGGAATTGAGCCTCGCGCCCAATCTCTCGGTGGCCGAGAACATTCATGCGGGCCGCGAGCTGCGCAAGGGCGGCCGCCGCTTCGGCACCGTCGACCGGCGCGCCATGGAGCGCGGCAGCGAAGACGTGCTCAAGCGTCTCGGTGCGAGCTTCGGGCCTACCACGCTGGTCGGCTCGCTTTCCATCGCCGAGCGCCAGCTCGTGGAAATCGCGCGCGCCGTGCACAGCGACGCGCGCATCATCGTGATGGACGAGCCCACCACGCCGCTCTCCTCGCGCGAGACGGAGCGTCTCTTCAAGCTCATCAACCAGCTGCGCGACGAAGGGCTTGCCATCATCTATATCAGCCACCGCATGGCCGAGGTGTACGAACTTTCGGACCGCGTTTCCGTGCTGCGCGACGGCAGCTATGTGGGCACGCTCATGCGCGACGCACTCAACGCGGAAAGCCTCGTGAGCATGATGGTGGGCCGCGATATTTCGGGGTTCTACAAGAAGGCGCACGCTCCGTACGATCCGGGCAAGGCCGTGCTCACCGTGCGCGACGTGGCGGACGACAAGCGCGTGCGCGGCTGCAGCCTCGATCTGCACGCGGGCGAAGTGCTCGGCATTGCGGGCCTCGTTGGCGCGGGCCGCACCGAGCTTGCTCGCCTCATCTTCGGCGCGGAGCCGCGCGTGCGCGGCGAGATCGCCATCGACGGCAAGACGCTCCACGTGCACACGCCGCGTGACGCGATCAACGCGGGCCTCGTCTACTTGACCGAAGACCGCAAGCATCAAGGCCTCTTTCTCGACATGAGCGTGCGCGACAACATCAACGTGGCCGTGGCCGGGCGCGACGCGCGCATGGGCGTGCTCGACCTCGCGCGCGGCGGCGAGCGCGCGAAGGAAGCGATCCGCTCGCTGTCCATTCGCGTGCCGAACTCGCGCGTGAACGTGGGCGCGCTTTCGGGCGGCAACCAGCAGAAGGTGCTGCTTTCGCGCCTGCTGGAAACGAAGCCGCGCGTGCTGATTCTCGACGAGCCCACGCGTGGCGTCGATATTGGCGCGAAGTCGGAGATCTACCGCATCATCAACGACCTCGCCAAGACCGGCGTGGGCATCATCGTGATCTCGAGCGAACTGCCCGAGATCATCGGCGTGGCCGACCGCGTGCTCGTCATGCGCGAAGGCGAATTCGCCGGCGAGCTTGGCGGCTATACCGGCAAGCCCATTTCCCAGGAGGCGATCATCGAACTCGCCACCGGCTCGCAGCAACCGCTCGACGAAGCCGCTTGACCTTCACCGCATACGCAAGAAACGTCCCTCAGGAGTACGACATGAAAAGCATTCTTCCCCGGCACGGTGTCGCGGCCTCGTCCTCACAGCCCGCTGCTCAACCCACGCGCAGCGTAGCGGTCGACGGTCATCGCCAACGCATGAAGTCGCTCGTGCGCACCGCTGGCATGCTGCCGGTGCTGGTGCTGCTGTGCATTGGCTTCGGTCTGCTCAACGATGGCTTCTTCACGCTGGAGAATCTTTCGATCGTCACACAGCAAGCCTCGATCAACATCGTGCTCGCCGCCGGCATGACCTTCGTGATTCTCACGGGCGGTATCGACCTCTCGGTGGGCTCGGTGCTGGCCGCTGCCGCCATGGCCGCCATGATCGGCTCGAACATCGTGGGCTGGGGCTGGCTGGGCGTGCCGATGGCGCTCGCGGTGGGCCTGGGCTTCGGTCTCATCAACGGCGCGCTCATCGCGCTCTTGCGTCTGCCGCCGTTCATCGTCACGCTCGGCTCGCTCACGGCGGTGCGCGGCATTGCGCGCCTGATGGGCCACGACACGACGATCTTCAACCCACAACTGTCGTTCGCGTTCATCGGCAACGGCACGGTGCTCGGCGTGCCTTGGCTCGTGATCATCGCGTTGGTGGTGGTGGCCGGTTCGTGGTTCGTGCTGCGCCGTACCGTGCTCGGCCTGCGCATCTACTCGGTGGGCGGCAACCCGGAAGCGGCGCGCCTCTCGGGCATCAAGGTGTGGGGCATCGAGATGTTCGTCTATGCCGTGTCGGGCCTGCTCGCGGGTCTCGGCGCAGTGATGTCGGCCGCTCGTCTCTACGCGGCCAACGGCCTGCAACTGGGCCAGTCGTATGAACTCGACGCGATCGCCGCGGTGATTCTGGGCGGCACGAGCTTCGTGGGCGGCGTGGGTTCGATCATCGGCACGCTGATCGGCGCGCTCATCATCGCAGTCCTGACCAATGGCCTCGTGCTGCTCGGCGTCTCGGACATCTGGCAGTACATCATCAAGGGCCTCGTGATCGTCGGCGCCGTGGCGCTCGACCGCTATCGCCAGCGTGGTTCGGCCCGCACGTAAGCCACTGGATTCAACAACAGACAGGTACAAGCGCGAGCGCAGGCGGTCCTGCTGCGCTCGCCAGGAAAGCACCCAAACAGGACCCAAGCAGGCCCCCTCAGGAGACAACCTCATGTTCAAGAAAAAAGCCGTTCTCGCCGCTGCCGCCCTCACCCTCGGTTTCGCCCTGCAAGGCGCGCATGCCGCAGACAAGCAACTCAAGTCGATCGGCGTTACCGTGGGTTCGCTAGGTAATCCTTACTTTGTCACGATCGTCAAGGGTGCGGAAGCAAAGGCCAAACAGATCAACCCGAACGCCAAGGTCACGGCCGTTTCCGCCGACTACGATCTCAACAAGCAGTTCACGCAGATCGACAACTTCATTTCGGCGCACGTGGACATGATCCTCCTGAACGCGACCGATCCGAAGGCGATCTTGCCGGCGGTGAAGAAGGCACAGGCGGCCGGTATCGTGGTGATAGCCGTGGACGTGGCCGCCGCGGGCGCCGACGCCACCGTGCAGACCGACAACGTGAAGGCCGGCGAGATTTCGTGCGAATTCCTCGCGAAGAAGATCAACAACACCGGCAACGTGATCATCCAGAACGGGCCGCAGGTCTCGGCCGTGATCGACCGCGTGAACGGCTGCAAGCAGGTGCTCGCGAAGGCGCCCGGCATCAAGATCCTCTCCGACGACCAGGACGCCAAGGGCTCGCGTGAAGGCGGCATGAACGTGATGCAGGGCTACCTCACGCGCTTCCCGAAGATTTCCGGCGTGTTCGCCATCAACGACCCGCAGGCCATTGGCAGCGACCTTGCCGCGAAGCAGCTGCATCGCAGCAACATCGTGATTACGTCGGTTGACGGCGCGCCCGATATCGAAACGGCGCTCAAGTCCGATACGCTGGTGCAGGCCTCGGCGAGCCAGGACCCGTGGAAGATGGCGCAAACGGCCGTGCAGGTTGGCTACGACATCATGAACGGCAAGAAGCCCAGCAACCCGATGATCGAGATGACGCCGCAGCTCGTCACGCGCGACAACGTGGGCAGCTACAAGGGCTGGTCTTCGCACTAAGCGTTGAACCAGGCATGCGCACGGGGCGCCCGTGCTCGCACGGTCATGCGAGCACGGCGTCCTTCGTCACCACGCGGCGCGGAATGATCTTCAGGTCGTAGAACGTGTCCGCGATCTTCTGCTGCTGCGCGATCACGGCGGCGTCGATCGGCCGGTATTCATGTGCGTAGTGCGTGAGACCGGTCTGGATCGTCGCCGCGTCCAGGCCCTGGATCGGTGAGAGTTTCGCGGCCGCTGCCGCCGTGTTGGCGCGCACCCATTGTCCCGTCTTGCCGAGTTCGTCCAGCGCGATCGCCAACGCGTCCTTGCGGTTTTGCGCGAATTCGCGCTGGCTCAGGAAGAATTGGTGATGGCTCGCCACCCCATTCGCATCGGCAAGCAGGCGAGCGCCATCCTGCGATTCGACGGCGGCGAGGAACGGGTCCCAGATCGCCCAGGCGTCGATGGCGCCGCTTTGCAGCGCCGCGCGCGCGTCGGCGGGCGCGAGATACACCGGCTGCACGTCGCCAATGGAATAACCGTGCTTTTGCAGCAGCGCGACGAGAAACCAGTGCACGTCCGAGCCGCGATTCAGGCCGATTTTCTTGCCCTTCAGTCCAGCCACGTCACGGATCGGCGAATTCTTCGCCACCACCACGCCCTCTGCGTGCGGCGTGGGCAGTTCGTATGCCGTATAGACGAAATCCGCGCCCGCGGCCTGGGCAAACACAGGCGGTGCCTCACCTACATAGCCGAAGTCGATTGCGCCCACGTTCAGGCCTTCGAGCAATTGCGGCCCAGCGGGAAATTCTGTCCACGACACCTTGATGCCGAGCGGCGCGAGGCGCGTTTCGAGCGTGCCGTTGGCCTTGAGCAGCACGAGCGTGCTCGCAGCCTTCTGGTAGCCAATGCGGAACTGGTCGGGCTGATATT
The DNA here is from genome assembly GCF_038900775.1 of Paraburkholderia sp. JHI869. Lineage (NCBI taxonomy): Bacteria > Pseudomonadati > Pseudomonadota > Betaproteobacteria > Burkholderiales > Burkholderiaceae > Paraburkholderia > Paraburkholderia sp. JHI869. Next base: position 59,579 of record NZ_JAYMSC010000015.1, on the reverse strand, counting down.
TCGCGAACGCGGTGGCGGGCAGCGCCGCGCCGGCGAGCGTCGCGCCCAGCGTGGCGAGGAAATGGCGGCGGGAGTATGGCTTGGGCGGCGTGGGGCGGGTCATCTTCGGCAGGTCCGTGTCGGCATTGGGCGTGCGCCGACAGGGCGCCGCCATCGAACCGTCGATGCTACCGGCACGCACGCGTTCGCAGAACCGATGTTTCGCGCTAAGCAAATCACGCCGGCGGGAATGCGCGGGCGCGCTTCGCTTGCGCCCTATGTGCCAGCCGTCATGTGCGGATTGGGCGACATGTGCGCCCCGTTCGCGCGATACCAGCGCATGAACGCATCGGACGGCATGGGCTTCGCGTAGAAGAAGCCCTGGATGTACGTCACGCCGCGCGCACACAGATAGTCGCGCTGCACCTGGGTTTCCACGCCCTCAGCCACGAGCTTCGCCCCAAGGCTATACGCAAGTTCGATGATGGCGTCTAGCACCGCCGCCTTCTTGCCCTCCGGATCGATCGTGAGCACGAATCCCCGATCGATCTTCAGGACATCGAATGGAAATTGCTCGAGATACGAGAGCGAACAATATCCCGTGCCAAAGTCGTCGATGGCGACGTTGACACCCTCGCGACGCAACGTCACCAGACTGTTGCGCGCCTGCCCGGTATTGCGAACCAGTGTGCGCTCGGTAATTTCGAGAGTGATCGCAGCGCCGCGCGGCGCCACCGCCGCGCGCAGCGCCTGCACGTCCCTCACGAGCTGGTCGCCCGACAGATGCTCAGGTGCGAAATTGACGCCAATGCGAAAGCCTGGCGCGACGTCCCACGTAGCGACGTCGCGCGCAATGAGCTTCAGCAGATGCTGCGTGAGCGGCACGATCACGCGCTCTTCTTCGGCATCCTGAATGAACTCGTCCGGACGGATCGTGCCGATGCCTGGCCGCACCCAGCGCAGCAACGCCTCCACACCCTCGCACCGCTCAGTTTCTACGCGGTAGAGGGGTTGGTACTCGACATGGAATTCGTTCGCGCGTATGCCTCGCAGCAATTGATCGCGGCGTGACTGGCCGCTTTGCTGCAAGCGGCGCACGAGCCAGACGAGCCACGCGGAGAAGGCGGCCGCCCACGGCATGTAGCGCAGCAAGAGGCCGCCCCAGGTTTCGAAAATGCGCTCCGGCCGCCCGTAAATCTTCAGGTCGATCGTGGAGCCCGACATGTGCTTTTGCACATCGGCCAGCAACGGTGAGCCGCGCACGTTCACGAGCGCCATGGCTTCGCGCAATACGGCGCCCTCACCCACTCTCAACTCGGCCTGGCGGAACACCGTGAGTGGCGCCGCGCCATGCAACAGGTCCAGCAGATACTGCACGTCGACCACGGCCACGACCGCGCGCCCCGCTTCGCCCGTTACGCCGACGAGCAGCGAGGGGCGGTTGCGCACCATCGGCGTGTCGCTGACGATCATGATCCATTCGGCGCCGGGGGCCGGCATAGATCCGTTGAGCAAGCCGTCGGCGGGAATCGCCTGTTGCGCGATCGCGGAAGAGCAGTCGATGCGTCCGCCATACAGGATGTTGAGCGTACGCACATAAGGCACCGTGGCGGCCTTGAGCGTGAGCTCCGGCGAGAGCGTCTCGCATGACTCGGCCGCGCGCGGCGCAAACGCGTGGGCTGCGCTTTGCGCCGTCTCGACGATCGAGACCACCTGCCCGACGATGAACGTGGAAGCCAGGTTCGCCTCGCGCCGCGCAATGCGTTCGGCCTCGTAACGCCCGAGCGCGACGCACAGCAGAATCGGGATCAGCGCCACGACCAGCAGCACGAGCAAACGCGAAACTCGCGAGCGGACTGCGCCGGGTTTGGGCGAGACTTCGGGCAAGGCGTCCTCCGCACCAGGGCCGCCACAGCCGGCGGCTACGGTATGACGCCAACATACACCAACGCGCTCGCAGCGGGCGCGTGCAGTGCCCGCGCGGACGTCAGCTAACGTGAGCGCGCGTCATGCACATTCGATGCGGTTACGTCCACCCTTTTTCGCGCGGTAGAGCGCGAAGTCGCTGCGCGTGAGCGCGGTTTCGGCGCTCATGTCGGTGGCATTCATGAGCGTGATGCCGATGCTCACCGTTAGCGCCACCACGTCGCCGACCACAGCGAGCGGTTGCTCGGCGAAACGTTCCTGAATTCGCCGCGCGACAGTATGTGCGCCTTCGAGGTCGGCGGGCGCGAGCAGGATCGCAAACTCCTCGCCGCCGATGCGGCCCGCCATGTCGCCCGCGCGCACCTGCGTGCGCAGGATCTCGGCGAAATGGCGCAACACGTCGTCGCCGACCGCGTGGCCCCAGCGGTCGTTGATCGACTTGAAGTGGTCGAGGTCGCACATCATCACGGCCGCGCCAGCGCCGCCGCGCCGCGCTTGTGCAAGCTGCGCCTCGACGCGCGCCATGAAGTGCCGGCGGTTGGCCAGACGCGTGAGGCCGTCGGTGCTAGCGAATTCCTTCAGCTCGGCTTCGATGCGCTTGCGCTCCGTCGCGTCCGTGATGAAGCCATGCCAGACCGTCGTGCCGTCGGCGAACCGCTGCGGCCTCGCATCGCCCTGGCGCCATCGCAGGCCCTGCTGCGGCAGCAGCACGCGAAACTCCAGGTGCCACGGCGTGAGATTCGCCGCGGAGTGCTCGAACGAGGCACGCCACGCGTCGAGGTCATCGGGATGAATCAGCGCATCGATGCACGCCGTGTCGTGCGCGGCCTGCTCGGGCGTGAGTTCGTAGATCTCCGAAATACCCGCGCTCGCATAGGAGAAGAACGCGCGGCCGCCTGGTAACTGGCGGCGCTGGAACACGAGACCCGGCACCTCGTTCGTGAGGTTCGTGATGAGCGCCGCGCTCTCGCGCAAACGCTCGGCCATCTCGCGCATCGAGGTGATGTCCGTGGTCGTGCCGATCATGCGCAGCGCGCGGCCATGCACGTCGCGGCTCATGACCTTGCCGCGGCTGCAGATCCACTTGTAGCGGCCGTCCTTGCAGCGAATGCGGTGCTCGACCTCGTAAGTGGGCGTGCGGCCTTCGAAATGCGCCTGCATTGCGGCCTTCACGTAATCGCGGTCGTCGGGATGCAGCCGCAGATAGCTGTCTTCGATGCGGCTCGTCAGCTCGTGCTCCGCGTAGCCGAGTATCGCCTTCCAGCCCACCGAATAGCGGATCTCGCCCGTCACCACGTCGCGGTCCCAGATGCCCGTGCCGCTGCCCGCAATGGCGTGCGCGAGCAGGCGTTCGTGCTCGCGCAGCGCTTCGAGTTCGGCATGCAGCGCGAGTCGGTCGACGGCGGGAACTTCGATGTCGCGGCTCGTGGCGAGCGTTGGCCGCGCGGCCAGCGCCGCCGCCACGCGCGCAAAGTCGCCGAGACTCGCGCACCCGGCGGCATCCAGCTCGCGCGGCGCGGGGTCGATCAGGCAGAGGCTGCCCACGTGCTCGCCCTGCGCGCCGTACAGGGGCCACGCCGCAACGAAACGAAGCGGCTTGCTTGCGTGTGCAAGCAGGTTGCGCCAGGCGGGATCTGCGGAAATATCGGGCACGATGAGCGGCTCTCGCGCCCCGCATTCGTGTGCCCGACGCGTCAGCACGCGCAGCGCTTCGTAGAGCGCTTCGTCCACGCCCGCATCGAGCCCGCGCACAGCGGGCGCCTCGCCGGGCACCACGCAGGCTGCCGCCACGCCGAAATGCGCCGCGACGAGCCGCAACAGGCCGTCGAGCAACGGGTCCGCCGTTGCGTGCCCGGCGGCGAGCGAAATCGCATGACCGTGCGAGCGCAACGGCTCTCCTGGTTCGGCGCCCTGCTCCTGCACCCCGGCAAACGCGGCTTCGCAGGGGGACGGCACGGCCTCGGGCGTCGGCGAGGGAACGGTCATGGCTTGCGCTCAAACAGAAAATTCGAGCGCCTAGTATATAGCGCGCGCGTTGTGGCCCAGCGGCGACTCCGCAGGCCTCAGGTGTCGCCGCGCCGGCGGAACACCCACCAGCCCAGCAGCGCCGTGAAGGTCGCGACCAGCACCACCATGAGCCAGAACCCGTGGCGGTTTTCCGCAAGCGGAATGCCGCCCACGTTCATGCCGAAGAAGCCCGCGACGATGTTGATCGGCAGCGCGAGGACGGTAACGAGCGTGAGCGTGAAAAGCGTGCGGTTGTTCTGCTCTTCGAGCCGCGCCGCAATTTCTTCCTGCAAGAGCTTGATGCGCTCGACGAGCCCGGCCATGTCGCCCAGCACGAGCGAGAACTCTTCGGTCGCCTCGCGCAGGTCCTGCATGTCGGGTGCCTGGAGCCAGCGCGGCGGGCGCGCGAGCAGACGGAAGATCGAGCCCGGCTCCGGCGCGAGCATGCGCTGCAGGCGCACCAGGATGCGCCGCATGGCCGCGAGATCATGGCGGCTCGCCGAGCGGCGCGAGGCGAGATACTGGTCCTCGGCGCGATCGACGTCGACGCTCGTGCGGCGCACGATCTCCACCATGAGGTCGGCCTGGTCGCGCATCAAGTGGATGAGCAGTTCGGCCGGCGAGCGAAACGTCTCGCCGTTGCGCACATAGCCGCGCAGACGGTCGATGGAGCGCAGCGGCTTCAGGCGCGCCGTGATGAGAATGCGCTCGTGCGTGTACGACCAGAGCGTAGCGATCTGCGAGGGCGTGAGCTCGAAATCGAACATCACGTCGTTGACCACGGCAAAGAGCCCGTTGTCCACGTGTTCGATGCGCGTGGAGTGCGAGCCTTCCACGAGCATCTCGAAGAAGGCGTCGGGCAGGTCGAGATGCGCGCGCATCCACGGTTGCGCCGCGGCGTGGGCGAGATTGAAGTGCAGCCAGTAAAACGTGTCGTCGTGCGCGGCTTGCGGCTCGCCGCTCTCATGCGTGCGCCGCAGCGCGTCGAGGACATCGTCGCACGTGACGGGCTGCCCAGGCTGACCGGGCGTGAAGCGAAAACCGCAAATGAGGCCCGAGAGGTCGGCGCCATACGTTGCGACGGACGAAGCGAAATCCATGGTCGTCATGGCCGGTTGATCGGCGCACAGCATGCCATACGCGTGCTTTTACAGGCAAGCACGCGAATCGATGCGCCGACACGCGCGGGTCATCTGCGTATGCTAGGCCGAGCCAGGCAAACCAAGTTGTGCGCGGCCGAGCGGCGTGAGATCGGCCACGCCCGCCCGGTCCGCGAGATCGGCTTCGATGTGCTCAGGGGGAAAATCAGGCGGACTGCGGCCTTCGAGAAAGCTCGGCAACTGGCGCTGCAAATAGTCGTCGTTCTTCGCGCATCCCGGTGTGGCCGGAATGTACATCACGTTGCTGTAGCCGCTGCCGCGGTGCTCGTCTTCCACGGAGTGAATCACGTCGCAGTGCCAGAACACGGTGTCGCCGGCCTGCATCTGCGGAATCGATGTCAGCGCATCGAACAGCGGCGCATGCCACTCGGGGACGATCGGCAGCCCTCGGCCGGGCTGCGCGCCGCACAGGTCGTCGTCGGCCACATCGTCCTGCAGCGCGCGCAGGAGCACGTACGCCATGGCGTTGGCGATGGGCACGATCTGCAGCGTGCCGTCGCCGGGCCCCTGCGGCGTGAGCGCGGTCCAGCCCTGGAAGGTGCGGAACATCGAAGAGGATATGCGCGAAGGGATCTCGCTCGCGTCCGTACGGTATGCGCCGTCGAACGGGTCGTAGCGCCTCCAGTCGCCCGAGAACACGTGACGATAGACCTGGCGGAAATTCTCGTCGACCCAGCGCTCGACCGCGCCGCCGTCGCAGTGCGGGGCGAGGCCCGGCGCCGCCGTTCCGGGCGGCCGGCGCCGCAGACGGTCGGCGTAGACGGGCACGACATCAGGATCGAAATGCACGCGCCCCTCGCTCTCGTGGCGCCACAGGCGGTTGAGGAAAACCCGCGCGGCGGTGAGTTCGGCGGACTCGCGCGCCTGCACCTGCGGGCGCGACCAGTAGAGGCCATAGATCAACGGGCGGCTCACATCCGGCGGGAGGGCATTGCGCTCGGCCGCGCGTTGGGCAGCACGCGCGTCGAGGTCGTTGCGCGCCACGTAATCGGCAATTTCGGCGTCCCAGCGTGCGGCCTGCTCCGGTTCGAACACGCCGCGGATCACACAGGCCCCGCGCGCTTTCACGAGCGCGATCGCCTCGGCGCTCACGCGCTGCGCCGCGATGTCGGCGAACGCGATCTCCGGAATGACGGCCTCGCCCGCCTCGCGCAACCGGGCAATGTGCCGCGCCTCCTCGCCTATGGCCTGCGCGACTTCCTCGAACACTTCGCGATAATTCGGCAGTTGCGCGCGCAACATGCGCTTGGTCTGCCGGATCGCGGCCGGGACATCGTCGATTTGAAGTGCCGCCATGCATGTCTCCATCGGGGTTGAATGCCGTCGTTTGATGGCAAGCATACGCTCCAATGGCGCGCAACTGGCACTAGTCGTGCCGCGTTTTTCGCATATTCAGCACACCTGGCGCGCCCAGGTCACGGCCCGGGCGCATCCGGCGCCTGATACCCGCCGCCCAGCGCCTTGGTCAGTTTGACGTCCTGCCCCAGTCGCTCGCTGTCGAGCATCAGCAGCGCGGTCTGCTCGGCAAGCAGTGGCAGGCGCGCCTGCTCGGCGCTCAGGCGGCTGCCCAGACCTCTTTGGTACACGGCGTCGGCCGCCTCCAGCGCGAAGCGGGCCGCTTCCACCTTTTCCACCTGCAGGCGCCGCTCCTCGTCGAGCGTTTGCAGACGGTTGCCGTTCACGGCCACGTCGCGTACGGCGTCGAGCACGGCCTGGTTGTACTGCTCGATCAGAATGTTGCTCGCAGCGCGCGCGCTGCCCAGATTCGCATTGAGACGCCCGCCGTCGAATATCGGCAGATAGAGGCCGGGAATCAGGTTGAACTGGGTGCTGGCCGCGCGAAAGAGCTTGCTGAGCTGGATGGAGTCGATGCCAAAGAAGGCCTTGATGTCGAGATTCGGATAGAACGCAGCCTTCGCGGCCTGCACTTCGCTCATCGACGCCTGAACGTACCAGCGCATGGCCTGGAGATCGGGGCGGCGCGCCAGCAGTTGGTATGAAAGCGCCGCGGGCAGGCTGTCCGCCGCCTCTGGCAGCACCACCGGCTGGATGTCCGGCAGCGCGCCGCCGACCATGGCGCGCAGCATCTCGCGCGTCTCCTTGATTTGACCCTGCGCCGCAGCGATCTGCCGATCGACCCCCAGCAATTCACCGCGAGCGCCACGTAACGGAACCCTGGCCTCGAGGCCGGTCGCGGCTTTGCCCTCGTGCGCCTCGACGGCGAAAGCGAAAACCTGTCGCGTTTGTTGCAGCAAATCGAGCAGCCGAAATGTTGCCTGCATGCTGAAGTAGAGCTGCGCGACTTCCGTTGAAATCGCCAGTTCGACGGCCGACTCTTCGGCAACGCGCGCATTGCGCGAGCCGATGGCCGCCTCGACGAGCGAGCGCTGGCGCCCCCAGATGTCGATCTTCAGCCCAGCGAAAAGGCCCATGGTGCCTTCCGTGTACCACGGACCGTCGAGACCCAGCTTCGGCGCATTCAATGCGTAAGGGCCGAGAAAACCGTTTGACGACGTGTACTGGCGGTTGATCATGCCGAGAGCCGACACCTGCAGGTTGGAACCGGCCTTGAGCAGATCGACCTGCGAACTCGATTGCGCCACGCGCAGCTGAGCGGCGGCAATCGTCGGCGAGTCCTTGAGCGCACGCTCGACCAAGGCGTCGAGTTGCGGGTCGCCATAGCGTTTCCACCATTGCGCATCGGGCCAGCCGTCGCGCGCGAGGTGGATGTCGCTCGCGAGCTGGATACGCTCCGGCGGCATCTGCGTATGAACCGGGGCGTCGCTGTGCATGAGCGCGCAACCCGACAAGAGACTCAGGACGCCAACGAGGCAAGCCGTGGCGAAGACGTGTTTCGTATGCATGTCAGCGTGTTTGTCGGGTAGTCCGTTGGGCGGCGGTGGTGGGATCGGCTGTGTCCCAGCCAGGCAGGTCCGCCGCATGCAGTGCTAGACGTTGCAGGTGCGCGAGCAGCGGCACGCCGGCCGCACCGGGAACTTGCATGGCGTGGCTGCGCAGTTGCGCCTGCTCGCGTGTGGGTGGCTCGCCCTCCTCTGCCACGCGTTCGGCGTAGCGCTCGAGCAGGCTGACGGTTTCGTCGCGCAGCCGCGCAGCGGTGGCCAGCGTGGACGCCATGGAGCCGATGGGCCGTTGCGACGGATCGAGGCCGTCGCGCGCCAGGCTATGGACGTGGTCCTGCGCCACCAGCAGGTCGCGGCTCACGGCGACAAGCCGCTCGGCCTGGCTCGCGCGCTGCGCGAACGCGCCGCGCTTGTACTGCGGCTCGTAGCGCACGCGCTCGATATCCAGGCTGCATGCGTTGAGCGCTGCCCAGCATTGCATGTGGCGTTTTGCGTAGGCGAGTTCCTGTTGCGGGTCTTCCCGGCCAGTGGGCGTGCGCACGAGCTCCGCGAGCGCGCGCACGAGCGAGGCGAGCTTTGCACGCGCGGCGCCTGCCTCGCTTTCCGGCCAGATGAACGCATAGACTAGCCAGCAGATGCCCACGCCAAGCACGATGCCGACCATGCGGTCGCGAATCTCAGTCAGGTCGGTGCTGGGGCCAAAGTGTTCGAGCAGCGCCAGCGCGAAGGTCGCGGCGCCCTGTGTGCCGAGGTACGAAAGACGTTCGGAACCCGCGGTAATCCACGCGCCGGCCGCGATAACGGGCAGCATGGCGAGCAGCAGGCCGAAGATGGTGTCGATGTGCGGCATGACGAACACGAACACTAGCAGCGCACTCAAACTTCCCAGCAAGGCGCCATAGAACCGCAGGGTCATCTGCCGCACGGAGGTTCCGAGCCCCGGCAGCGCCACCATCCCGCTCGTGATCAGAATGGTGTGGATGCCCGGCCATTGCAGCACGTTGAAGACGAAATATCCGGCAAGACCGCAGATCAGCACCTTCACCGCAAAGCGCACGTACGCGGGATTGGTGAAGACATCGGGCGGCAGCATCGCCGGCTTCGCCGGCTGCTGCGTGGGCACGGCAGCGCTGTCGAAATGATCCACTGCCTGCATGGTGCGGTAGAGATCGTCTGCCGGCGCGAGACCGGTGAGGCCAGCGCGCTCCTGCGCATCCGGCGTCCAGGCGAGCCGGAAAGACGACTGAGCCGCGATCGCTGCATCGAAAGCAAGCAACTGCTCGTGCAGCCGATGCAGCGCGCGCCGAAGCGCGGGCGCCTCCCCGTGCAGTGCGGACGGCAACGTGTTGCAGAGATGCTGCGCATGCAAGACGGCGGCGAGGCAACACAGCCGATACTGCTGGCGCTGGGGGTCTTTCGCGTCGCTCATGTTGGCGAAAGCGGCGAAGCCCTGCAGCGCGGCAGACTGACGTTGCAGTTCGGCCGCGGACAACATTGGCGCGACGGCCCCGCCCGCGGCCAGCGCGCGCAGACGTTCTGCGGCGTGCGTGAGCTGGCGATGCGCTTCAGCCTGAAACTGGCGCACCGGATGTGTCGACGCGAAGAGCGTATTCACGATCAGCGCAATCACACTGCCATAGGTGATGGCCAGCACGGCCCACAACACCTGACGCACCAGATAATCGGCCTGGCCCGTCAGGTCGACGAACGACTGCGTGTAGAGGATGACGAGCGCCGGGCCGAGCATGACGAGTCCGACCTTCGAGACTCGTACGCAAAACATGAAGCAGAAAAACAGCACGCTGGACGCGACAATACGCAACACCGTGTAGTCGTAGGTCAAATTCAGCAGCAAAACCAATACGCTGACTGCAATGAGGTCGGCAATCGTCAGGATGACGAAGATAATGCGCGTGAGGACTATGTTGGCCTGCGCCGTAAAGAAGATCGCGACCAGCGACATGACCATGGAAGGAATCTGGAACGTCTCGCCGATCACGATGGCGATGGCAGACGCGAGTGTCAGGCGCAGCACGAACTGAGCGCGTCCGGGAAACGGCGCCAGTTCGGCGGCGAACCAGTGGAGCGTGTTCGTCAGGCGTTGCGCGACGGAATCGTTCATGGGCGAGGTCCCGCTCAGCGCGCCGACACGGCGGCGGGTCCGAGCTTGACCACGGCCGAAGCGCCCACACGGAACAACGCCGGATCTGGCCGCTCGACGCGAATCTTCACGGGAAAGCGCTGCGCCACGCGCACCCAGTTCAAGCTGCGCTGCACACGGGGCAAGCCCTCGAGCACGAGGCCGCCGTCGTCCGGCAGCACACCATAGCCGATGGAGTCGACGCGCCCGCCAAATGTCTGCCCGGTGTCCGACATCAAAATGACCTTCGCAGGCGTACCCGCGCGAACGTTCTTCAGTTCCGTTTCGCGAAAGTTCGCGACGACGTACCACGTGCGCGTGTCGATGAGCGTGAACACGGGCTTGAGCGGCGAAGCGAACTGCCCGGTCGTCGTCTTCAGCGATACGACGCGGCCGTCGAAAGGCGCGCGCACCGTCGCCATGTCCTTGCGGTACTCGGCGAGCGCGATCTCGGCGCGCACCACGGCGCGCTGCGCGACCAGCGCGTCGACGCCGGTCACCGCAGCCGACGCCTGCTGGGCCTGCAGCCGCGCCGCCTCCAGTTCCGCCTCGGCCGCGCGCTGGGCCGTGCGCGCGCGGTCAACGTCCTCGGCAGAAACGTAGCCTTTCGCGAGCAGCGGCTCGGTGCGCTTGAGCGTCTGGATGGATTGCGCGGACGCTGCGCGCGCGCGTTCGACAGCCGCATGGGCGGAGTCGGCGCCGTATTGCTGCGCCTTGACGGTGCGCTCCATCAGCGTGATCTGGCTGTCGAGCGCCGCGAGCGCGGCATTGGCGCGAGCCAGTTCGTCGTCGAAGGGGCGCGGATCGAGCACGAACAACACGTCGCCGCGCTTGACCGCCTGGTTGTCGCGCACGGCCATGTCGACGATGCGTCCGTTCACTTCGGAAACCACATCGATCGAATCCGCATACGCGTAGGCGTCGTCGGTGCGCGGCGAAGTATCGACTCGCCAGAGCACGTAGCCAAGGACGAGGAGCGCCACCAGAACCAGCACGGCCGGGACGATCTTGCTGGATTTTTGATTCGGCATGCCAGGCATGAAGCCGCTCCGTCAAAGTCAGGAATTAAAGATGAGTAGCCAGATCAGCAGGGAAATGAGCAACAGCAGCGCGGGATACGCAATGACCGGCGGCCCGAGCGCGCGCTCGTATTTCAGGCGCCCAAGCACGGCCCGGACGACCAGCGTCGTTGCCAGTGCGCCCAGCACACAGAACATCCAGTCCGGAAAAAAAGCGCCCAGCACGCTAATGGACGGCGACGCCGAACACCCGGCTAGCGCCGCCGCAACGAGGCACGACAGCGCTCGTGCGCAGCGGCCCCGCATCCGGGGTGGCGGCTCGGGATGCCTGAGCGCGCGATGCTCATGAATTCGTTCGCAGCGTTGATCGTTCATATGCGTCTTCGTTGTGTACATGTCGCCACGGCTTCCGTATTGATGGAATCGACTGCGTCGCGAACACGTGGTCTTCTGCTGGCCAATCGGTTGTGCCGGGAACTTTACCGGGATCAATCGAATCGGCCGTTTCTAACGTTTCATAATTGGATGGCAAACAAATCTCTCGCAAAATAGGAATGATCCTATTCTCGAAGGCGATGAATTCACGCTAACGACGCGGCGATTTTTTCATTTCACGACGCTATTTTTTTATTTAACTTGATGAATCGCATACCTCCGATAAGCGATATATCAACCACACATCAATCCGACTGAATTAGAATGAAAATAACCGCAGGAGCACCCCATGCAAGATATCACAAGCAAGCTCAGCAAACGCCATGACACGAATTCAATTGATATCGAGGTTTATTTTCATTTACTGAAAAGTATTTTTCATCGACTTAAAAAATTAGCATTCCAATTTATCAACTCCGCACGAGACAGGACCGGGCAAATTCGAAAGACAAACTATTGACTTGCATTACCACATCAGAAATTCCAACTCATTCATTAATCATTCTTTCCGACTCGTCGAGACAAGGCACATACCGCGTTCTTCGGAACCCGTATGGCTGGCCTGCGCGTTCTGGACGTTCGCGGGAATGTGTTGCAACTGGCAAAAGCAATAACCTGGAGAATCTTTCATGACCGACAATAAAGATCGCGAGAATCCCGGCACACGCCGCACTTTCCTGAAGAACGTCGCCGTAGCCGGCGTGGCGACGGGTCTGGGATCCGCAATGGGCGAGGGCTTCGCGGCGCAAACCGGAACGACTGCGGCGCCCACCGGCGTCGCGCCCAAGCCGCCCACCCGCGCCACGCTCGACGCCAATGCGGCCTACGCCAACTTCCTTTCCTTCGCCGACACACAGGATTTCGAAGACGCAAGCCGCGGCCTCGTCGCGAAGCTTCCCGACCCGGTGAGGATTCCGGGTCCCAAGGGCGTCGACGCGTGGAATCTCGGCCAGTTCGCATTCGTTGCCGGCGGTCCGAAAAACAACGCGCCGAACACCGTGAACCCCAGCCTCTGGCGCAACGCCAAGCTCAACATGAATCACGGCCTGTTCAAGGTCACCGATGGCATCTGGCAGGTGCGCGGCTATGACCTGTCGGTCATGAGCATCATCCGCGGAGACAAAGGCTTTATCGTCGTCGACCCGTTCGTCACGATCGAGATCTCGTCGTACGTGTGGAAGAACCTGGTCATACCGCATCTCGGCGACCACCCCGTTACCCATGTGATCTACACGCATAGCCATGCGGACCACTACGGCGGGGTTCGCGGCATCGTGAGCGACGACGACCTGAAGTCAGGCAAGGTCAAGGTCGTCGCGCCGGCTGGCTTCGTCGAAGCGGCGGTCAGCGAAAACATCATCGCCGGCAACGCCATGGGCCGCCGCGCGCTTTACATGTATGGCATCCAGTTGCCGCGCAACGCGGTGGGCCTGGTGGATGCCGGCCTCGGCAAGACCGGCTCCATCGGCACGATGACGCTCGCGGTACCCGCTGAATACGCGGAAAAGACCGGCCAGAAAATGATGCTCGACGGCGTCGAACTCGTTGTGCTGATGGCGCCGGAATCCGAGGCCCCTGCGGAATTCATGTTCTATTTGCCGAAATATAAGGCGTTCTGCGCGGCCGAGGACGCGACGCATACGCAGCACAATCTCTACACACTGCGCGGCGCCAAGGTGCGTGACGCCTTGCTCTGGTCGAAGTATCTGCAAACGGCGCTCGACATGTTCGGCGACGACGTGCAGGTTCTGTTCGCGTCGCACTACTGGCCGACCTGGGGCAACGAGCGCATCGTGCCGTTTCTGCGTATTCAGCGTGACATGTACCGCTATCTGCACGATCAGACCATGCGCCTCGCGAACAGCGGCTATACACCGCGCGAAATCGGCGAGATGCTCCATCTGCCCGACAGCCTTGCGAAGCACTGGTTCTGTCGCGGCTATTACGGCGCCACGTACCACAACGTGGTCGCACAGTACAACCTGCGTCTCGGCTTTTTCGACGGTGTACCAGCGAATCTCCACTGTCTGCCGCCCGTTGAGGCAGGCAAACGCTACGTCGACTTTATGGGCGGCTCCGGCGCCGTGCTCAAGAAGGCACAGGCGTCGTACGACAAGGGCGACTACCGTTGGGTAGCCGAGGTCGTCAATCACGTCGTGTTTGCCGAGCCGGACAACGTCGCGGCAAAGCATCTGCTGGCCGATACCTATGAGCAACTCGGTTACCAGTCCGAGTCGGCGAGCTGGCGTAACATATACTTGTCCGGCGCAATGGAACTGCGCAATGGTGTTCAAAAGGGCGCGGCGTCCACACCGCAAAGCCCGGACGTGATCCGCGCAATGCCGCTCGACATGTTCCTCGACTACCTCGGCGTTCGCCTCGACGCGAAGAAAGCGGCCGGCAAGTCGGTGTCGTTCAACCTAGTGCTCACGGACACGGACGACAAGTACGTCGTCGGCGTCGACAATTGCGCGCTGTACTACTCGAAGGGCCGCACCTCCAAAACCGCCGACGCTTCGCTGACCATGAGCCGCCATGATCTGAACAACATCATGCTTGGCGACGCCACGATGCATAGCCTTGTCATTGCAGGCAAGGCGAAGGTCGACGGCAACAGCCAGAAGCTCGGCGAGTTCGTGACCTGGCTCGACAGCTTCGAACTGTTCTTCAACATCGTGACGCCCTGACCCTGCCATGTGCGCTATTTGCAACTTCAAGATCGAGTTCGGAATCGGTCACCCGTTGGCGTTGTGCGTCGCAACTGCCACGCGCAGCGCGATCGACAGCGGGCTCCTCATCGAGGACAAAACGGAAGGCGTGCTGGCCACCGCGCGCCAGCGGCTAGCAGCGATCGAAACGCTCAAGGTGTTTCAGGACAGGCTCGAAACCACGGTCGCGATCGAGGAGTTGCTGGAACTCCCCGACTTCTACGTCTTGCTGATCGAAGGCGAGACGTGGGGATTCTTCCACGCAACGCCGGAAGGTTTCGATCCCGACATCGTGCCGGACATGCCCGACATCACCACGGAAGATGTCGAGAAGCGCAGCATCGTGCTCGTCATGGCCAACGTCACGCTAAAGGCCCTGCTGGCAGGCAGTCCTGGCTTGCGGCAGGCGATCGACGACAACCTCGTCGTGATCGACGCGCCGGCGCACTACAGCGAGAAACTGCGCGCGGCGCTCGGGAAATCGCTCGACCTGGGCGAAAACCGCGTTACGGCAGCGTCGAACTGAACACGGTTGTTGCTTGATTCTTGCTTGATTTCTTCGAAGGGGACCGGTTGCGTTTGCCGGTCTCCTTTTTGCTTGCGCACTTCCCTTCGCTCGCCCCGCATCCAATTTTTCAACAGGTAAACTTGCAAGTTTAGCTGTTCATCTTCATCATGAAAGACATGCCCCCCCGATCCACCTGGAAAGACATGTCTGCCAAAAGCGCTGAACCCGCCGTCATCGACTTCATGCAGGCGATCGGCATGCTCGTGCGGCGCACGCGCAACGAATCCTATGCAGGCGCCCTTTCGATGACGGAGTCCTTCGTCATGTCGCGGCTGGCCAAGGACGGTCCCGCCACGATTGCCGCACTTGCGCGCGCCGAAGGCATGCGTCCCCAGTCGATGGGCGCCACCATCGCGGCGCTGGAGGAGATGGCTCTCGTCAAGCGAACGCCGCACGCGACGGACGGCCGTCAGTTACTCATCGAGCTGACGGAGAAAGGCACGCGGCTACGCAAGAAAACGCGCGACGCGAAGCAACTTTGGCTTTCGCAAGCCATCGCGGAGCTCAACGAAAACGAGCGCACCACGCTTTTCAAGGCAGGCGCGATCATCAGAAGGCTGGCTGAACAATGAGCGGGACGCGCGAGAGCACCGGTCCCGCCAGCCGGATTCCCCCCTCCGTCTGGAAGGTCGCCGCCGTCGTTTCCATCGGCTCGTTCATGGCGCAGATGGACTCGACGCTCGTGAACGTCTCCCTCTCGGCCATCGGCCAGGCGCTCCACTCGCCCGTTGCCACGACGCAGTGGATCATGAGCGGCTACCTGCTGGCCATGGCGCTCATGCTGCCGCTCAACGGCTGGCTCGTGGACCGCGTGGGGGCGAAGCGGCTCTATCTCTTCGCTTTCTCGACCTTCACACTTGCCTCGGTGCTGTGCGGCGCGGCGCAAACCATGGGGGAATTGATCGGCGCACGCATCGTCCAGGGTCTGGTTGCCGGGCTGCTCGCGCCCATGGCGCAGATGATGATCGGGCGCGTCGCGGGCAAGAACATGGAGCGCGTGATGGGCTATGCAGCGCTGCCCATCCTGCTCGGGCCAATTCTCGGCCCGGTGCTCGCCGGCGCCGTGCTGGCGCATGCGGCCTGGCCCTGGCTCTTTTTGATCAACGTGCCGGTCGGCATACTCGGCGTCACGCTCGCCGCGCGTTTGCTCGCGCCCGACGGCGGTCAGCCGCAAAAGCGCCGCTTCGATTTCGCGGGCTTTGCGTTGATCTCGCCTGGGCTCGCCGCGCTCGTCTATGGATTCCAGAGCGCCATGCACGCCGAAGGCGCTGCGCTTCTGCTCGTAGGCGCCGGGCTGCTCGCGGGATTCGTGTGGCACTCGATACACCGCCCAACGTCAGCGCTGATCGACGTGCGCCTCTTTGCGGACCGTAGGTTTGCGGTTCCCGCCATCACGCAATTTTTCGCCAACGGCATCATGTACGGGCGGCAGCTTGCCGTTCCGCTCTACCTGATAGCGGGCTGCGGTTTGAGCGCAGCGCATGCGGGCTGGCTCCTGGCGGCGACGGGTGCAGGCATGATGGGCTCGTTCGCCTGCATGGGCTTTCTCACTGAGCGACTGGGCTGCCGCGCGCTCGCGGCAGGCGGGGCGCTGCTGGCGCTATGCGCCACGCTCCCGTTCCTGTGGATGACGGGTCACGTGTTTTCCACGGGCCTCGCGTTGGTCAGCCTGTTTCTCGCAGGCGTGGGTCAGGGAACCATTAGCATTCCTTCCATTTCGGCCGCGTATGCTCCGCTGCCGAAAGCACGGCTTGCCGTGGCGAACACTGCATTGAACATCGCGCAAAGAATTGGCGGACCGGTCGCGACAACGCTCGTCTCCATCGCCGTTTCCCTGGCAATACCAAGTTCTTCGGCTGGCGATCCGCAGCAATTCCTGCTGGCGTTCGCGGCGCTCTGCGGCCTGCATCTGCTGTGCTTCGCCGCGGCCATGCTGCTTCCGGTGAGAGTCCGACGCGCCAACGAGGGCTGAAGCCACGCTCACGCCACGTCGCCTTCCGCACTTCGACGCTGCCGCCGAAAGAACTGCCACATCATCGACATCGCATCGGGGCCGCGATCCGAGTGAAACGGTTCGCGCGCGTCACCGCCGCTCCATGCATGCCCGAGCCCGCGAACGAGACACACCCTCACAACGAGCCTGCCGGACTTTACATAGTCGGTGTACGCCACCGCGTCGCGGTTATAGGTGCGAATCTCGCCAACGCGCAATTCGCCCTGTGCGTCGAGCAGCCGGTTGACTCGCGCGAACTGCATGCCGAGTTGCACGGCGTTGCGCCTCGCCACGACCGCGTCGATTTCGCCTTGCACGATGAAGGTGGGCATACCGGGATGGGCGGCGACGTCGACGGCGGCATCGACGAGACGCACCGGATCTTCGCGGCTGCCGTGGTGCATGACGTTCATCGCGCTCATCGTGGAATTGGCCGCACCGAATACCGGCCCCGAGTGCAGGCCTACGGCGGCGAATCGCCACGGATAACGCATGGCGAGCACGGACGCGAGACCCGCCCCCGCCGAGATGCCCGCCAGGCAGACGCGCTCGCGATCGAATCCGTGCTCGCGCACGATGGCATCGACGAGCGAGGCGATGCCTGGCGCCTCCGACTGCGCGTGGTCGCCGTGCCAGTGCCAGCATCGCTGTGCGTGCGCCGTTTTCGCCTGCTCGGGAAGCAGGACGGCGAACCCTGAGCGATCCGCCAGCCGGCAAACCCGCGTGCCCGCGGCAAACGACTCCGCTGTCTGCTTGCAGCCGTGCAGCATGACCACGAGCGGCATGCCCGCGTTACTCGCAGCACCGGCGGGCAGATAGAGCGCATAGGCGAGATGGTTGACGAGATGCCCGGCTCTGGGCGGCGCGGAGTGATAAGAGCGGATCCACGTGCCGCCCGTGCCCACCGGTTGCGCACGGCCCACATGCGCTTTTCCGGCGCTCCTCACCGGTTTGGTCGCCGGCGCGGTCTTTGCGGACACCGCTTTGCGCGCGGCGGGCTTCTTCTTCGGTCGCGGGACGCTCATGCGGGTGAGCAGTTCGAGACCTTTGAACCAGACGCTGGTCTTTTTCCTGGGCATGAGCAAGGGCGACAGAGCGTTTTGTTCACGTCACGCCAGGAGCGACGCGGCGGACAGCGCAACTACAGCAATCGAGCCGCTGCAGTTCGACAATGATAGCGACCATCATAGCGGCCCTGACCTCGCGCTGAATTTTGCGTGACCGCACTGTGCGCACGCCGCTGACGGCGCCGGGCGCACAAGTGCCGCGGCGCTATAATTTCAGCGCCCGTTGCCGCGCGGCCCATTCGAAGACCGGTAAAAGACAGACTCATTCGAACTGGAACCGGAAAGAACAGCCGCACATGACAATAGCCGAGCGATTCGGCATCACACGCTTTACGCCATTCCCGTGACCGCTTCCACGCCACACGTCTCGCCGCGACCCACGCTGCCCGGACTCTTTCTGATATTCAGCCGCATTGGTTTGACGAGCTTCGGCGGCGGCTTGAGCGGCTGGCTGTTGCGCGAATTCGTTCAGGATCGCAACTGGATCAGCGAAGAAGACTTCCTCAATGGGCTCGCCATCTCGCAGGCGCTGCCCGGCATCAACGTAAAGAACATGGCGATCTGGATCGGGCATCGGCTGTTCGGCTGGCGCGGCGCCGCCGTGGCCGTGACGGGTATCGTAGTGCCGCCCGCGTGTCTGATCATCGTGATTGGCAGCGTAGTCGGCGCGCTCATCTTCCATCCGCTCACGCAGATTCTGATCGCGGGCGCCGCCGCCGCGGCCACGGGATTGTCACTGTCGATGGGGATCGTCACCGCACGACGCGTACGGCGGCAAGCGCTGCCGCTGCTGCTCATGGCGGCGACTTTTCTTGCGATCGGCGTTCTGCGTTTGTCGCTGGTTTGGGTGGTCCTGACGGGCGGCACCGTGAGCGTGCTCTACGAATACGTGACGATCCGCCGGGGTACGCGATGAAGGCACGCCTGCTCGGTCAGCTAGCCGCCATTTTCGCGCCACTTTCGCTCGTGACGATCGGTGGCGGCCAGGCGATCGTCGCGGAGATCCAGCGCCAGGTCGTGGAAGTGCATCCATGGATGACGCATTCGCAATTCGCCGCCGACTTCGCGATTTCGCGCATGGCCCCCGGACCCGGCTCGCTGCTCGTCACGCTGATTGGCTGGCAGGTTGCCGGGTTCTGGGGCGCGCTCGTGGCGACCGCCGCGCTCTTGCTGCCAACCGGCATCCTCATCTACGGCATCACGCATATCTGGGGCCGCTATCAGGGCGCGGCGTGGCAATTGGCGCTCGAGCGCGGCCTGCGTCCCATTGCGGCCGGCATGATGCTCGCGGCGGGCTGGGTGCTGCTCGAATCGCTGAACGGCGGCCTGCCCGCGAAAGCGATTGCCGTCGTGTCGCTTTGCGTGCTGCTCCGAACGCGAGTCAGTCCGCTCGTGCTTCTCCTCGCCGGCGCGCTTGCGCTCGTTGGTGTCAGCCTGATCGGCGCGGGTCTGCCGCATTGGTTCCAGGTGCAGCTCACGTAGAAAAACGCGCGCTGTTACAACTCCACGGGAATAGCAGCCCACCCTTTGCGGTATACCCATTGCAGTCTCCGTTGATGCGACCGTGCTTAAGCCGGTCGCCGAACCATGCTATTTAATCAGGAGTTCGAAATGAATACCCGCCGCCCGCTTTTCGCCTTGCTCGTCGTGACTGCTTCCATTGGCGCTATTTCCACCGCGTCCGCGCAGGGACTCACGCGTGCTCAGGTGCGCCAGCAGTTGATCGAAGCGCAGGCCAACGGCTCGCAATTCGTGACCGATAGCTCGTATCCCGACGTGAGCCCCATCTTCGCGCAGCAAGTCGCGCATGCGAAGGCACAGCAGCAACAGCAGCAGCCCAGCGGCATGGGCGCACCCATGCAGGGCACGAGCGACGCCGGCGCACCGCATACGACTTGCGTCGGGCCGGTCAGCTTCTGCAACATCTATTCGGGTAGCTGAAAGCGCTCGCCGGATCCCGCCAGCCGCCCAGCCACACCCGAACGCCCCGCTCGCGACGAGCGGGGCGTCTCGCGCGCTTTTTCGGCGCCACCCCTCTCGCCCCCGAACGTCCGTCCTGACCAGCCGTAACGTCAGCAAAGCGTCATCTTCGATGCGCCGCGCATGCGCCGTCACGCCGATGTGCCGCTTTGCGTGCGCTACAGGACAAACCCTGCCCCCCAATTGTCTTGCGGCGTAACTACACTATGGTCATCGGCATTCGTTTGCTATCCGCGTTCGCGTGCCGCCCGCCAGCACGATGACCACTGGGAGGTGTGCTGTGCTCCGCCTGATCTTCACCCGCCAATCGCGCCCCGCGGCCGCGCTTACCCTCGCGCTTGCCAGCGCTTTCTGTTTCGATGCGAACGCCGCGACGCCTGCGCCGGCCACCGCCAAGCCGCCCGCCAGCAAAGCCGCCGCCGACAAGGCCGCTAACGACAAGGCGGCAAGCGAAAAGACAGCGGCGCAGAAGGCCGCCGCCGAGACATCTGCGCCGGCGGCGGCCACACCCGACTTCTTCTCGCTCGCCGAGCGCTACGGCCCCGCCGTCGTGCACGTGATCGCGCGCAGCGCCGACGACCAGTCCGCGCCGCCCGAGCAGGAAGCCATCGACGCCGACGATCCCTTCTTCGCGTTCTTCACGCGCGCGCCGAAGCCGGCGTCCGAAGCCGAGACCAGCGGGCCGCGCGTGATGACCGGCGCGGGCTCCGGGTTCATCGTCAGCCCCGATGGCGTCGTGCTCACCACGGCGCACGTCGTCGACAGCGCCCAGGAAGTCACCGTGCGGCTCACAGACAAGCGCGAGTTCAAGGCGGAAGTGGTCGCCGTCGACCCGCAAAGCGACGTTGCCGTGCTGCAGATCGACGCCCACGATCTGCCGTTCGTGAAACTCGCCGACGCGGCGAAGGTGCATCCCGGCGAGCCGGTGCTCTCGATCGGGTCGCCGGACAGCTATCAGAACACCGTGACGACGGGCATCCTCAGCGCGACCTCGCGCACGCTGCCCGACGGCAAGGCTTTTCCGTTCCTCCAGACCGATGTGGCCGTCAACCCAGACAACTCCGGCGGGCCGATCTTCAATCGCGCGGGCGAGGTGATCGGCATCGACGTGCAGATCTACGCGGACGGCGGCCGCTACGAAGGCCTGACCTTCGCGATTCCGATTGACGCGGCCAACCAGTTCCGCGCCCAGTTGCAGGCGCGCAAGGCGGCGCCCGCCGGCAGCGCCACTGCGGCGAACGCGGGCAGCGGAGCAAACGCCGGCAATGGCGGCAATGGCGGCACGATCCGCACCTTCGGCATGCAGGTGGAAGACGTGAGCCCTGGGCTTGCGGCGGCGCTCGGCTTGCCGCACGCGGGCGGCGCGCTCGTCGACTCCGTCGATCCCGCCTCGCCGATCGGCAAAGCCGGCATCCGGGCCGGCGATGTGATCGTGCAGGTCGGCACCAAGCCCGTCGACCGGGCCGCGACGCTGGCCGCCGCGCTCGCCGCCGTACCGCCGGCTACGCCGGCCTCGCTCAAGGTGATCCGCAACCGGCAGCCGGCGGTGGCGGGCTTCTCGAACACGGCGTTCGAAGCCAAAACAGACGATGCGGCTGCGGCAGGGGTAGCAGCGGGGGCCGCAGGCGCACCAGCGGCACAAGCAACCGAAGCCGCGCAGGCGGCGGAAAAGACCGACGCGCCGGTCGCGCCCGCGGTCGGAGATGCGGCCGGCAAGGCGCCGCCGGCTAACGTGCACGCCGTCAAGACGGTGATGACGGACACCGCCGCGCCGCTCGCTCAACCCGCGAGCGCGCAGGCCCCGCGCCATGCCGCTGACCGCCTCGGTCTGATCGCGCACGCGCTGAGCGCCGAGGAAAAACGCTCGACCGGGCTGCCGCTCGGCTTGATGGTCGAAGCCTCGACTGGGCCCGCCGCGAGCGCGGGTGTGAGGGCCGGCGACGTCGTGCTGTCGATCGACGACACGCTGGTCGAGTCGCAGGAGGACGCCCTCGCGCTCGAGGCCAAAGCGACGAAGAGTATGTCGCTGCTGATTCAGCGGAATAACGCGCGCAGTTTTGTTGCGGTGAAACTTCGGTGAGGCACTCGTAGCAAGCGCGGCATGGCGGTGTGGCCATGTCTGCGCTCTGCGGGTGTTTGAGGCTTGATTCGCGGTTCTTGGCGCTTTGGCGTTTCCTTGTGTTCGTGTCGGTCTGCCTGGGTTGCCGCTGTGCGGGGCGGCACTGGGGTAACGCATGCACACCGACGCGAATTCAAGGAAAGGCCAATGGGTTAAGAACCACGTCAAAGCACCCCAAAAAACTCAAACCGCCCCCTCACTGCGGCGTCAACTGCGCATAAACATCATGCGCGAGCTGCAACAACGCCTTGCGGTCGATACCGCCGGAAAGCGCATAGCCGAAGTCCCCGTCCACCCAATAAAACACGTTCACCGGCCCATCCTGATACAGCTTGAACGCGGTCGTGTTGGCGCTCGCCTTGCGATGCGAGATACAGAGCGTCACGCGCTCGCCGCGCGCATTGTGATACATGAACTGCGCGACTTCGCCACCGTCGTCGGCCGGCAACAAGCGCCCGCCCGAAAGCTCGAAGCCGCTTTTCGAGAGCATCGGCGCGCGCACATTGGTGCCGAGCCGGCTCGTGAGCCACTTCACGAAGTCCTGCTCCTGGCTGTCGCCCATCGTGTCGGGCCGCACCACCGTCGGCATGTAGACCACGTGCGCAAGCGCCGCTTGCTGGGCGAAGCGCATGGGGCTATCAGCGCTCACCGCGCGCAACTCACCGCCGCCAGCCGCGCCAGCGGGTGCGCCCGCGCCGCTCATGCCGTAGTGCATGCCCCAGCCGATTCCCACGCCCAGCACCAGCGTCGCCGCGAGGCCCGCGAAGCGCGGCCAGTTCGCCGCCGGCCGCGCGTTTTGCACCGCCTGCACCGTTTGCACCTCGGGCTCAGGCGCGGCCATGCGCAGGCGCGCGGGCAGCGGCTCGTTGAGCACACGGTCGTAACGCTCGTGCAGCAGGTTGTTCAGCGCGAAGAAGTCGCTCGCGCGCGCGGCAAGCTCGGGGTTGCGCTCGAGTTCACGTTCCACATCGGCGCGGCGCGCCTCGGAAAGCGTGCCGTCCACGTAGGCGTGGATCTCGTCTTGCGTGACTGGATTTTGTTGATCGCTCATCGCACCACCTTCAGATTCGCACGCGGGACGGAACCGGCCATGAGCGCGCGCAGGCGCTCACGTCCCCTCGACAGACGCGACATGACCGTACCGATCGGTATGTCGAGCGCCAATGCGACATCGGCGTAACTCATTTCCTCCAGTCCTACCAGAAGCACCACTTCGCGCTGCTCCACGGGCAGGCGCTGCAGCGCGAAATCCAGATCGCGCACTTCGAGCGCGCTTGTTTGCGTGGCGGGCACTGCATAGTCGGTTTCGGGCACGCTGTCGTCGTCGACGGAAACGTGCGCGCCGCGCGCCGCCGACTTGCGTACCTGGTTCACGAAGATGTTGTGCATGATCGTGAAAAGCCACGCGCGCAGGTCGGTGCCCGAACGAAACAGCTCCGTGCGGGCGATCGCGCGCTCGAGCGTGTCCTGCACGAGGTCGTCGGCGAGCTCGCGGTTGTTGATCAGTGCGCGCGCATAGCGGCGCAGGCGTGGCACGTGTTCTATCAGCTCGTCACGGATGTCCATGTTTCATCCTGGATTGCTGCAAAGGTCATTGCGTGGTTTGCATCGTCGGGCAGGTTCATGATCCTTCGCTCTCGCCCACCCGCGGCGTGGCGAGCGTCGCGAGATCCGCTGCGCGCATCAAGCCGCGCGTTTGCGCGTTGCCCGCGAGCACCCAGCGCGTACCGCGCTCGCGCCACATCAAAAGCCGCAGCGGTCCGGCGCGGTGCGCGCTCCATTGGGGCGCTGCGCCCGCCAGCCAGGCGCGAGTCGCGAGCAGCACCACACGCTCGCCCTGGTTGTTTTCGTAGACATAGCGCTGCGCGCTCGCGAACGGGCCAACCCGCACTTCGCCGCCACCGAGATAGCGCAGGCCCGCGGCGCCGAAATCGAATGGCGCACGTGCCGGACCTGTTTCCAGAACCTGAGGCTGCGCGTTTTCGGCCTCCATCAGCGCCATGACCGCGGCATTGTTCAGCGCTTGCTGAGACGGCTCGGTCACGGCAACCCACGCCAACGCGGCGGCCGCCAGCGCCAGGGCGGCAGCGAGAGCGATAGCGTAGCGCAACACGCGCATGCGCCGAGCCGGAGCGGTGCGCGAGAGCGCCGAGAGCGCCGCCTGCGCTGGGTAGGCATCGCGGATCTGGGCGTTCAGGCGCCGGTAGAACAGGATGCGATGCCATTCGCCGGGCTTGCCCGCGAGGTAGCGCCGCACGTGCGCTGCCCGCGCGCCGGCAAGCGTGCCGTCGCTATAGGCCTGGATATCGGCTTCGGAAACCGGCGGCTCGTCGAGCGGCCCGCGGAACTTCATGATCGTGGAGCAATGCTGATTGGGTGGCGATGCGGGGGCTAACACGCGGCAGGCGCGGATTATTCCTCCGTGCGGCGAAATTCCGTTTTTTGCGCCGCGCCCAAGCGATTTTGCGCCGCGTGGGCAGCGCATTCATCGCATCGGCATAAAAAAACGCCACATTACCCGCATTGAATAATATTTGAATTATTTCCTTAAAAGCGCGTGCGAGCATCACGCCCAACTGCCGCACACCCTGCGGCAGGTTCGTGATTTACGGGAATTCAAGTGAAAAATGCTGCTCGCCTCATTGCCTTGTCGTTTGCGCTGCAAGGTCTCGTCATTCAACCCTCCGTTGCGCAAAGCACGCTCAACTACACCACGTCCTGGATCGGCAACAGCTTCGGTTTCGGCGACGGCAAATGGATGCAGCAAGACGTGGAGGCGATCGCCGTCGCACCCGATGGCACCGTCTACGCGAACGCGCCCTGGGACGAAAGCGGCAGCGAGATCGGCGTCTACCGCGGCGGCGACAAGCTCGCCGTGGCCGGCAACACGCATGGCTGGGGCAACGCGGGCGGCGACGCCATCGCGGTGAACAGCACCTACGTGTATGCCGCGATGTCGATCGGCAACCAGAGCAACGGGCTCGTGGGCGCGGACTATCCGCCCGCGAACCAGACCTGGTTCGGCGTGACGCGCCGCCTGCGCTCCGACACGACGCAGGGCGCGCCGTTCGCAAGCGGCATTGGCAACAGCGCGAACGCGACGAAAAACAGCTTCCTGCGCGTGCTCGCCGCGCAAAGCGGCAGCGACGGCGCCGTGCGCGGCCTCGCCGCCACCGACGCCGAGTTGTACGTTTCCGATACCGCGGACAACCGCATCGTGGTCTACGACGCGCAAACCATGCGTCAACTGCGTTCGTTCACCGTGCCCACGCCGGGCCGCATTGCACTCGCGAGCGACGGCACGATGTGGCTGATCCAGGGCTTGCAGGACGCAAGCGGCCCGAGCATCGGTCACTACCGCGCGGACGGCACCGCGCTCAACGACGCGCCCGTACTGCCCACGGGCACCGTGCCCACCGACCTCGCCTTCGCGCCTTCGGGCCAGCTCGCGATTGCCGACAACGGGCCCTCGCAGCAGATCCTGCTCTACGCGCGCACGTCGGGCGGCCAGATGGCGGCGGCCGGCTCGCTGGGCACGCGCCAGGGCGTCTTTCACGTCGTGGAGGGCAAGCCCGGCGACTGGCGCTTCAACGGCATCGCGAGCCTTGGCTACGACCAGGCGGGCAACCTGTACGTCGCGCAGAACGGCCAGGGGCCGCGGCCGTACGGCACCGCGCTCGTCGGCCAGGGCGCGGTGCTCGAGAGCTACGCGATGGGCACGCGCACACTGAGCTGGCGCCTCGATGGCCTCACCTTCGTCGATGCCGCTGCCTTCGACCCCGCCAACTCCGCAAACGTCTTCACCGGCTCGAAGCGCTTCACGCTCGACTACAGCCAGGCGCCCGGCAAGCAATGGACCTATGCGGGCTTCACGCTCAACCGCTTCGCCTATCCCGACGATCCCGCGCTGCACTCCACGCGCGGCGTGCGCGGTTCGCCCATGGTGCGCCGCTTCAATGGCCGGCGGTTCCTCTACACGCTCGACCAGTACGCGCACTACCTGAACATCTACCGCTTCTCGCCCGCCACCGACGGCGAAGTTGCGATTCCCTCAGGCCTGCTCGCCCAGAACCCGATGCCGGGCACCTGGCCCGCTGGCCAGCCGGCCTACGGCGAGTGGTTGTGGCGCGACGCGAACGGCGACGGCCACGTGGACGCCAGCGAAATCACCTCGAACCCCTCGACGGGCGCAACGGTTGGCAACGGCTACTGGTGGGTGGACACGCCTGGCAACGTGTGGCTAGCCACGCCGCTCTCAGGCATTCGCGAGATGCCGATGCAAGGGCTCGACGCGCAGGGCAATCCCCAGTACACCTATGCATCGTCGAAGATGTTCCCGATGCCGGCGCCGTTCAACCGCATTGCGCGCATCGTCTACGTCGCCGAAACCGATACGATGTACATCACCGGCTTCACCGCGAACATTCCGTGGGACGCGTCGCACTGGAAGGAAGCCGGGCCCGTGCTCGCGCGTTACGACAACTGGTCGAGCGGTTCGCCCACGCTCACGTGGCAGACGTCGCTGCCCTGGAACACGAGCAGCAGTCCGCAGTTGACGACGGTAGGGATCGCCGTGGCAGGCAACTATGTGTTCATCGCCGAGCTATACACGCAGAAGATCGACGTGTACGACGCGCGCAGCGGCCAGATCGTCGGCTCGATGACGCCGGGCGCCAACGTGGGCAACACGAGCGGATGGGTGGACATCTATATGGGCATGAGCGCGGCGCAGCGCGATAACGGCCATTACGTGGTGCTCGTGGAGGACGACGCGCGCGCGAAAATCCTCATGTACGACTGGACGCCGGGTTAAGGCGCGTCGGCTTTATGCGCGCCCCGACACGTGAGTAGAGAACGCCACACGATTGCGCCCGTCGCGCTTGGCCCGATAAAGGGCGGCGTCGGCTTCCTCGACCAGCGCCGTTTCCGCGAGCCCCAGCGCGGGCGTGAGCGTGGCCACGCCGATGCTGATCGTGAGGTGCTCGCTCACGGCGGAGCCCACGTGCGGCAGAGCGAGCCCCGCCACGTCGCGGCGCATTTTCTCGGCGAGCAGCCGCGCGCCCGCGCTACCCGTGCCCGGCAGCACAACGGCGAACTCCTCGCCGCCGAAGCGCGCCACGAGGTCGCGCGGCTGACGTATCTCGCGGCGGATCGTCGTCGCCACCGAGCGCAGCACGTTGTCGCCCGCCACGTGGCCGTAGGTGTCGTTGTAGGGCTTGAAGTAATCCACGTCGATCATCAGCAGCGAGACTTCGGTGCGCTCGCGCTCCGCGCGTTTCCACTCGGCGCTCAGGAATTCGTCCAGATAGCGCCGGTTCGACAGTCCCGTGAGGCCATCCGAATGCGTGAGGCGGCGCAGTTCGAGGTTCGCGCGGAGCAGTTCCTGCTGCGAGCGGCGCAGCGCGCGATACGCCTCATCGCGCTGAAGCATGCTTACATAGGATCGCGAATGATATTTCACACGGGCGATCAGCTCGACGCTGTCCGGGAGCTTGACGAGGTAGTCGTTCGCGCCCGATGCGAACGCCGCGCTCTTGATCGCGGGCTCTTCCTTGGTGGAGAGCACGATGATCGGCACGTCGCGCGTCGCATCGTTGGCGCGGTAGGCGCGCACGAGCGTGAGGCCGTCGGTGCCCGGCATCACGAGGTCCTGCAGGATCACGGTCGGGCGCACTTCCTCGGCGGTGCGCACGGCCTGGTCGGGATGCGCGCAATAGTGGAAGTCGATCTCGCGCTCGCTTGCGAGCGCCCGGCGCACGGCCTCGGCCACGATCGCCTGGTCGTCCACCAGCAGCACCATCATCGGCAGGTCGGCGGCGGGCAGCGTTTGCTCCAGCGCGCTGCGCACGGCCTCCAGCGCGACGGCGAGCGAAGCGTCGTCGGCGCTGCCGGAGTCGAGGCCGGTGCTGTCGGCAACGTGTGCGGTGGTTGGAAGAGTGGACTTCTCGGTCATGATGTCGGTCGCGTCTCGTGATGGCTGGCGTCTAGCCGGCAGATTGATGCGGTGATGTCACCCGGCTCGCAAGCTCGGGGGCGATGGCGCCAAGCGGCAGAATCGCACGCGCGGCGAAGAGCGCGGCGGCCGCCTTGGGCATGCCGTATACGGCGCTCGTCGCCTCGTCCTGGGCGATGGTGTGCCAGCCCTTGGCGCGCATCGCCTTCAGGCCGATGGCGCCGTCGCGCCCCATGCCCGTGAGCAGCACGCCGATCGCGTCGCCCGTCCAGCACTCGACGAGGCTGTGAAAGAACGTATCGACGGAGGGACGGTAAGGCGTGTCGGCCGGCTCGCGAGTGTAAGCCAGCTTACCGCCGGCTGTCATGCACAGATGATCGTTGGTCGCGGCGAGCAGCACGCAGCCGGGCGCGGGCTGCTCCCCTTCGAGCGCGATGCGCACCGTGAGCGGCGTCTGGCCGTCGAGCCAGGCGGCCATGCCCGCGGCGAACGACTGGTCCACGTGTTGCACGATCACGATGCCCGCGCCGAAACTGGCGGGCAGCGCACCGAGCACGGTGGCGAGCGCGCTGGGACCGCCCGCCGAGGCGCCGATCGCGACGAGCGGCGCTGTCGGCACGCCGGGCGCTGTGAAGGCCGGCGCGCGCGCAGCGAAATCGAGCACGCCGGACACGCGCCCGATCTGCTCGATCTTCGCGAGCAGCAGGTCCATCGTGCGGCGCGTGTCGGGTCCGGCGAGCGTGGGCGTGTCCACGGCGTCGAGCGCGCCCGCGCCCATCGCCTCGTACACGCGCCAGGCGTTCGCGCCCACGCTGCTCGTGACGATCAGGATGGGGCACGGCGAGCGCGCCATGATCTGCCGCGTGGCCTCCACGCCGTCGATCTTCGGCATCACGAGATCCATGAGGATCACATCGGGCACCTGCGCCGCGCAGAACTGCACCGCTTCCTCGCCGTTCGCAGCGACCCACAGCACGCGATGGCCCGGCCGCGTCGCGATGGCCTGACGCAGCGCCTCGACCGCTAGCGGCATGTCGTTGGCGATACCGATTTTCATCCTATCGACTCCCCGATCAGGTCGTTCACGGCGTCGAGCAGCGCTTCGTCGTGGAAGCTGCCCTTGGTCAGATAGTAGTCGGCGCCCGCATCGAGACCACGCCGCCGGTCGTCTTCACGATCCTTGTACGAGACGATCATCACCGGCACGTTGCGATGCTGCGCGTCGCCCTTGATCATCGTGACGAGTTCGATGCCGTCCATGCGCGGCATGTCGACGTCGGTGATGACGAGGTCGAAGTGCGCGTTGCGCAAGGTGTTCCAGCCGTCCATGCCGTCCACTGCCACTGTCACGTCGTAGCCGCGTTTTTCGAGCAGCTTGCGCTCCAGCTCCCGCACCGTCAAGGAGTCCTCGACAACGAGAATGCGCTTGCGTGCGCGCGCGCCGTCGTGTGCGCCGCCACGCGTCACGCCCGCGAGCTGGCCGTCGCGCACGAGACGCCCCACCGACGTCACGATGTCTTCCACGTCGACGATCAGCGCGACCTCGCCGTCGTCGAGCAGCGCC
This sequence comes from Paraburkholderia sp. JHI869, assembly GCF_038900775.1. Taxonomy (NCBI): domain Bacteria; kingdom Pseudomonadati; phylum Pseudomonadota; class Betaproteobacteria; order Burkholderiales; family Burkholderiaceae; genus Paraburkholderia; species Paraburkholderia sp. JHI869. The sequence goes on along the minus strand of NZ_JAYMSC010000015.1, from coordinate 30,100 downwards.
GCTGCCGAGACGTTGCGCACCTTGCCCAGACGCGCATCGAGCGGCTGCACGGCGAGCGTGCGCTCGCCCGCGAAGCGGTCCACGGCCACGCCATAGAGGCCTGCCTCGCTGCCCACCAGCACGACGTTCAGATCTTCCGTGGCCGCGGGTTCCGCGCCCGCGCCGAGCAACTGACGCGCAGTGACGAGCCCCACAGGGCGCCCTTCGAAGGCAATGTGCTGCTGCCCTTCGAGCATCTCGATCGTGCTGCGCGGCACGCTGAGCGCGCGGCGCACGTGCGCGAGCGGAAAGGCATAGGCTTCGCCCGCGACCTCGACGATCAGGCTGCGCACCACCGAGAGCGTGAGCGGCAACTGCAATACGAAGCGCGTGCCCTGCCCCGCCGCGCTCTCGATGCGCACCGTGCCGCGCACAGCCTTCGCGAAGTTCTGCACGGCGTCGAGCCCGACGCCGCGCCCCGACACGTCGGTGACGGTGTCGCGCAGCGAGAAGCCTGGCAGCAGCAGGAAGTCGAACAGCTCGGCGTCGGACATCGCGGCGACGGCCTGGGGCTGCGCGAGCGAGCGCGCGACGATGCTCGCGCGCAGTGCGTCCAGATCGATGCCCGCGCCGTCGTCGGCCACGGCGATCAGCAGCTTGCCCGCGCTATGGCGTGCTTCGAGCGTGAGGCTGGCTTCTTCGGGCTTGCCGGCGCGCCGTCTTGTTTCGGGGTCCTCGATACCGTGATCGAGCGCGTTGCGCAGCAGATGGCCGAGCGGCGCATCGAGCATTTCGAGGATGTCGCGGTCCACCTGCGTCGACTCGCCGGCAACTGCGAAGCGCACGCGTTTGCCGAGCGAACGCGCCAGGTCGCGCACGACACGCGGATAGGTGTGCGCCGTGTCGCCGAACGGCCGCATGCGGCATTGCAGCGCCTCGTCGTAGAGACGCTGCGCGAGTTGCGTGCCGCGCCGGTCGATGCGATCGACATCGTCGAATCGTTCGGATAGCTGACGATCCAGCGACGCAATCGCGTCGCGAATACCTGAGAGCGCAGCGCGCGCGTCGGCGTCGAGATCATCTCCGTGGCGCTCCTGAAACTGCCCCAGCGCGGCGAGCACGTCACCCTGCGCGCGGCGCGTGCGCAAGAGACCGTCCGCGAACGGTCGCATACGGCGCGACTCCACCAGCGATTCGCCCGCGAAGCCCAGCAAGCGGTCGAGCGTGCCGGCGCGCACGCGCAGCATGCGCTCGGCGTCGGCCGAACGCGGTTGCGAGGGTTGGGCCAAGGGCGTGGGTTCCACGCTGCCAGACGCCACAGCTTCACGCTGCGGCTGAGGCTCGGGCAGACGCAGCGAAGCCGCAAGCGCTGCGATGTCGTCGGCCTCGGGCGCGCGTGCGCTCGCGGCAGCATCGGCCGCGAGCGGCTGCACCCCGCTCCGCAGGCGCGCAACGAATGCCTCGACCGTCTCGCGCGAAAGCGGCGGCGCTGCGGCATCGCCCGCCGCGCCCAGCAAGTCGATGCCGACGAGCAGTGTATCGATGCGCGCCGCGTCGATACGCAACGCGCCTTGCTGCGCGGCCACGAAGCAATCCTCCATCGCACTCGCCACCTCGACCGCCTCCGGCAGCCCGACGATGCGCGCCGCGCCCTTGAGCGAGTGGGTGGCGCGCATGCAGGCTTCGAGCGTCGCTGCATCCTCGGGCGCGGATTCGAGCGCGAGCAGGCCCGCGGAAAGCGTGCGCGTTTGCGCTTGCGCCTCCTCATGGAAGAGGTCGAGCAGCGAGCGGCGGCTCAGTTCGTCGTCGCTCATCGCAAACTCCTTGCAAGCGCATCGAATAACACCTCGGCATCGAGCACGCCCACCGAGCGCCCGCGCCAGTGCGTCACGCCGCGCACATGCCGCCCCGCCGATTGCGCGAGCGTGGCGGGCGCGGGCAGAAGCGCGTCGGCGGCGAAGCTCGTTACGCCCTCCACGGCGTCGACGGGAAACGCCGTCGTCGCGCCCGACCATTCGGTCACGAGCAGGCGCGGCGTGGCGGCGCGCGCCTGTGCGCCGGGCGCGGCGGCTTCGATACGCAGGAGCGCAGCCAGCGACACCGCGAGCGTGAGCACGCCGCGCACGTTCACGACGCCCAGCACGGCGGCGCTGCGCCGGTGCGGCAGCGTGTGGATGGCGCGCGCCTCGTCCACCTGGCGCAGCGCGGTGGCGGGCAGCGCGAGCCACTCCGCGCCCACGCGGAACACCAGTGAGCCTTCGAGGCTCGCCTGCTGGCCCGCAGGCTCAGGCGCGCGTTCGGGCGCAAGCGCCGAAGGGGCAAGCGGCGCGGGCCGGTCAAGCATGCGCGCCGCTGCGTCCTCGAAAACCGGGCAATTCAGGCAACGCACGCACGTTGCGAGGCGCGGGCACGAGTTGTCGCCGAGCGTGCCGATGGTCTTCCAGCATTGTTCGGGCGGTTGCGCTGCCAGCACCAGGTCCTCTGTGAATTCGCGCTCAGGCATGCGTGCCTCCCGCGTCCGGTTCGCCGTGCTGCGCCCCCGCCTGTGCCGCGCGCTGCGCCCGGCGCATCAGGCGGCGCGCACCTTCGCCATCGCCCTGCACTTCGAGCAGCGCGGCCAGATGCGTGAGCGCTTCGTAGTGCGAAGGCTCCAGATAAATGGCCTTGCGATAGTGCGCAAGCGCTTCGGAAGCACGGCCCTGCGCATCGGCGATCAGACCGAGCAGATACCACGTGCCCGCGTTCTGCGCCAATGCCTTTGCCGCTTGCGCGGCGAGGCGTTCGGCCTCGTCGAGCGCACCCGCATCGGCGAGGCGCCGCGCGTCGGCGAGCGTGGCTTCAGGCGTTGAACCGGTGGACTGCGCGCCCGCCGCAGGTGCGCTCATCACGGCCGCGGCGCGCGGAGCGGGCGCACCGTGCAAGGGCCGCAGCGAGAGCCGCGGCGGCGCGGGCCGACGTGACGGCGTGGCCAAGGGTGCGTCGAGCGGCGTGAACACCGCCGCGCTGCCGAGTGCGGGCGCCGCTGCCGTGGCGGCGATCACCGGCAGCGGCGTGAGCGCGGGCGGAACGGCTGCCGCCGGGCTCGCCGGATGATGATCCACCGCCGCGCCGGGTTCAGGCGTGCGAAAACCGAACGCGAGCGGAATATAGGCGGACACCATCTCATGGCGCATCATCAGCCCCGTTTCCGCCGGTCCGACGAAAATCATGCCGCCCGCCGTGAGGCGCGCACGCAGGAGGTCGATTGCGCGGTCCTGCGAGGCGCGGTCGAAATAGATCAGCACGTTGCGGCAGAAAATGAAGTCGTAGCGCACCGGGTGCGGGGCGAGCCATTCGAACAGGTTCGCGCGCTCGAAGGTCACGGCGCGCCGCACCGTCGCGGCGATCCGCCATCCTTCGGGCGTCGCCTCGAAGTAGCGCTCGCGAAACGCGAGGCCGTCGCCGCGAAACGCATTGCGCCCGTACACGCCGTGCGCGGCCGCCGCAATGGACTGGGCGCTGATGTCGATCGCGTCGATGGCGAACTGCTCGTGCGTGAGGCCCGCGTCGAGCAGCGCCATGGCCGCCGAGTACGGCTCTTCGCCGCTCGAGCATGGCGCGCTCAGCACGCGCAGCACTTCGCCCGGCTGCGCAGCCAGGCGCTTCGCGCCAAGGCGCGCGAGCGCGGCGAACGCCTCCCGCTCGCGGAAGAACCAGGTCTCGGGCACCACGAGCGCGTCGATCAGCGCCTGGCGCTCGGCGGGCGTCGTGGTGAGGTGCTGCCAGTACGCTTCGCGCGCCCACTCGGGCAGCACCGCGCCGCTCATCCACTCCTTGCGCGTGAGCGCCGGATGCAGATCGGCATGGACCTCGAGCGTCGCCGCCGCCCGTGCGCCCACCGCGCGCGCGAGCGCGTTGGCGCCCAGCGATTCGGCGTCGATGCCGGTTTCGTCGAGCAGCCAGGCAGCGAAGCGCGGATCGGCCTGTCTCATGGCGCGCCTTGCCACGAAGGCGGATCGGGAAAGAGCAGCGCTCGCACGCGCGCGTCGAGCAGTTGGGCGACTTTCACCCACTGCACGAAACCGCGCTCGTCGCGCGCGACAGGGCCAAGCCAGCGCGCCTCGGGCGTGGCGATGCCGCCTTCGGCAAAGCGATCGGGCGCGATGGACTGCGTGCGCGTCGCGCTTTCGAGCAGCAGCGCGAGGCGGCGCGGCGGCGCATGAGCGGCAGCCGTGTGCGCGTCGTCGCCACGATCATGCACGAGCACGAGCCGTGTGGACATGAGCGCGCGCGCGGGCCGCCCGAGCGCGAGCATCGGCAGATCGACCACGGGCACGGGCGCGCCCTCGTAGTCGATCACGCCGGCGATATACGCGGGCGTGCCCGGAAACGCGCGCACGGGAGCCAACGGCAGCACATGCGCGATCTCGCGGGCATCGAGCGCGTAACGCTCGCCGTCCAGTTCGAACACCAGGAAGAGCATCGCCGCTCCCGCGTCACGCGTCGATCCTGAACCGCGACACGCCGGTGCGCAGTTCGTTGGCGACGAGCGTGAGATTGTCGATGGCCTGCGACGACTGGCGCAGCGACTCCGCCGTCTGCTGGGCGGCTTCGGAAAGCTGCGTGAGCGCCTGGGTGATCTGCTCGGCGCTCGTGGCCTGCGCCTGCATGCCGTCGTTCACGACCTGGAAGCGCGGCGCGAGCGTCTGCACCGCGCCGATGATCTGCGAAAGCTGCGCGCCCACGGCCTGCACGTCGTGCATGCCGCGCCGCACTTCTTCGGCGAACTTGTCCATGCCCATCACGCCCGCCGACACCGCCGACTGAATCTCCTTCACGGTCTGCTCGATGTCGTAGGTGGCCACGGCCGTCTGGTCGGCGAGGCGCCGGATCTCGGTGGCGACCACCGAGAAGCCGCGTCCGTACTCGCCCGCCTTCTCCGCTTCGATCGCCGCGTTCAGCGAAAGCAGGTTGGTCTGGTCGGCCACCTTCGTGATCGTCGCCACGACTTGATTGATGCTCACCGCCTTCTCGTTGAGGATGGCGAGCTTCGCGTTCACCGAGCCCGCCGCCTCCATCACGCTGCGCATGGTGTCTTCCATGTGCGTGAGGCCGCTCTGGCTCGTGCTGGCGAGCCCGGCCGACTGCTCGGCCACCGTCGCCACCTCGCTCATGGTGCGCACGAGGTCACGCGCCGTGGCGAAAATCTCGCGCGAGGTCGCGCCGATCTCGGTCGTGGTGGCTGCCGTCTCGCTCGCCGTGGCCTGCTGCTCCTTCGAGGTCGCGGCGACTTCGGCCACCGAAGTCGTGACCTGCAGCGACGACTTCTGCGCCTGGGCCACGAGGCTCGCCAGTTCGTCGCTCATGCGGTTGAAGCCGTCTTCCAGCACGCCGAATTCGTCGCCGCGGTTGAGTTCCAGCCGCTGCGAGAGGTTGCCGGTGCGCATGGAGTCGTGCACCTCCACGAGCCGCGCCATCGGCACCGTGATCGCGCGATACAGCGCGTAGCCCGTGGCGAGCGCGGCGAGGAGGACTACGCCCAGCGCCGTGGCGAGGGTGATCTCCGTACCCGTGACCGAGCCGCGGATGGTTTGCGCGGACTCGTCGGCCTGCTGACGGTTTTCGGCGACGAGCGTGTTGGCCGTGGCGAGCACCTCCTGCCACACCGGGCCGATCTGCATGAACGCGGCCTGGGCCGCCGGGCGCGACGCGGGCAACTGGCTCGCTACCGCCTTCGCCATCGGCAGATAGCGCGCATAGGCGTCGCGAAAACGCTGGTAGCGCTCGCGGTCGTCGGCTCGAAAGACCGTGCGTTCGTACTGCCGTGCGTTCTCCTCCACCTGCGCCATGGCCGCGGGCAGGCTGGCCACGTCCCGGGCAATGCTGTCCGAGTCGGCATCGACGAAGGCCGCGCGCTCGACGAGGCTGTAAGTCTGGTTCGCCGCCGCCCGCAGCGACGTCGCGTAGAACAGGCCCGGCACCGAATCGTGCGTGAGGCTCATCGCCTCGCTGTCGATGGCGCGCAGGCGATCCCAGGAGATCGCAGCCATCGCGAGCATCAGCACGAACAGCAAGCCGAAGCTGAGAACGATGCGCGTGCCGAGGGTGTAACGACCCTGAGTCTGTCGAGGCAGGCCGGCTTGGCCGGAACGGGGCATGGCGGTGCTCATTGCGCTAAAGGCTCTCCGGTGGCGTGGACCGGCGCACCGCCCCTGCCGGCAAGGCGGGGCGCGGCTGCGCCGGGTGAGGCCGCGCGCGGCGGCCTCGACCGCCGTAGTGTAATGCGTTTGCGCACTTTTATGGGACAAGCGAGACTAGCTGTCAGCCACGCACGACGGGGCTTACCGGGATTTTGGAGATGAATTGGCGGCGTTTTCCGGAGCGCGTTGGTCACACTGCGCAGGACCGCGCGACGCGGTGCGGGGATGCGGGCACGCCTCGGCCAATGCGTCACGCATCGGCAGGCGCACTCGAAGTGGCCGAGGCAGCCAGGGGCCCGGGCTTCCGGGCCCGGCTTACTTCTTCACGAAACGCAGCGTGGCGTCGACAACCATCTCACGATGGCGCGCACGCAGGCGCGGGTGCGACGGGTCGCGCCCGAAGGCTGCGCCGAACGTATGGCGGTTGCCCACGCGGTGAAAGCACATCGAGCTGATGAGCAAGTGCAGGTCGATAGGATCGATGTCTTCGCGGAACGCACCGCTCGCCACGCCCCGCGCGAGCAGGTCTTCGATCGTGCGGATCGCGCTGGCGTTGCGGCTGCGGAAAGTCTTCAGGCGCTCGATGTACTTCGCGCCGTGAATGTTCTCGATCGTCACGAGGCGCACGAAGTCGCGGTGGCGGTCGTGATAGTCGAAGGTGAATTCGACGAGCCGCCGCAGGCCTTCCGTGGGGTCCAGTTCGTCGATGTGCAGGTCCAGTTCGAGCGCGCGGATGTCGCCGTAGACCTTGTCGAGCACCGCTTCGTACAGCCCTTCCTTGCTGCCGAAGTAGTAATACAGCATGCGCTTGGTGGTGTTGGTGCGCTCGGCGATCGCGTCTACACGCGCGCCAGCGAGACCCATGGCCGAGAACTCGGCCGTCGCCACTTCGAGGATATTGCGCTTGGTCTGCTCGGGATCGTACTTGCGCCGGCTTTCGGATTGAGCATCGTTGCGTTCGGCCGAAGCCGCCGGTCTTGCCATGTTTTTTGTGGCCCGCAGCAGGGAAGGAATGCGGGCGATTCTAGCACGCGGGGCGCGGCCCTTTATCAGGCGCCGCGCCCCGCAATCCAGCCGAAAGCCGCGCGGACGCGGCCTGCGAGCCTTACAGCTCGATGCGCTTGATATCGCCCACGATGAAGATATACGAGGCCGCGCCGATCAGCGCGATCACGCCGATGAACACCAGCGCCCAGACGAACGAGCCCGTTGCGCCCACGATCAGCCCCACGACCAGCGGCGTGATGATGCCCGCGAGATTGGCCGCCAGGTTGAAGATGCCACCCGTGAGACCGAGCATGCCGGCCGGTGCGATATCCGAGACGAGCGTCCAGCCGAGCGCGGCCATGCCCTGCGCGAAGAACGCCACCGAGAGGATCGCGATCACGGCGACGTTGCTCTCCACGAAGTTCGCAAGAATGATGGTCGAGGCGAGCAGCAGACCGGCGATGATCGGCAGCTTGCGCGCCACGTTGGCGGAGATGCCGCGGCGCAGCATCCAGTCGGAGAACGTGCCGCCGAACATCACGCCGATCGAAGCGGCGATGAACGGCATGATCGCGAAGAAGCCGATCTTGAGCCAGCCCATGTGGCGCTCGGTGGCGAGATAGGTCGGGAACCACGTGAGGAAGAACACGAGCGTGGAGTTGCCCGCGAACTGCCCGAGGCAGATGCCCGCAAGCTGACGGCGGCGCACGAGCTGGCCGGCCATGCGCCAGTCGAAGCCCTGCTTTTTCGGCTCTGCGGCAGCTTGCTGCGCGTCGGCCTTGCGCTCGTGGCGAGCGAGACCGCCGCCTGCCTCGATGTAGTCGAGCTCCGCGCGGTTCGCCGCCGGATGCTCGTGCGGCTCGCGATAGAGGAACCACCACACCGCGCCGAACACGATGCCCACGCCGCCCACCACGTAGAACAGCGAGCGCCAGCCATACGCACCCATCAGCGCGAACAGGAAGGGGCTGAAGAACGCCAGGCCGACGTATTCGCCCACCGTATAGGTGCCCGTGGCGAACGCGCGCTCGCTTTGCGGGAACCACGTGGCGACCACGCGGCTATTGGTCGGGAAGCACGGCGACTCCGCAGCGCCAAGGCCCAGACGGCAGGCGAACAGCGCACCCACGCCGCTGATGAAGCCCTGTGCGAGCGTGCACATCGACCACAGCGTCATCGAAAGCCAGTAGGTGAACTTGCTGCCGAAGCGGTCGAGGAACACGCCGCCTGGAATCTGCGCGACGACGTAGCTCCACGAGAACGCCGAGAACACGACGCCCATGAGCGCCGCGTTGATGCCCAGTTCCTTGGTGAGCTGCGGGGCGGCTATGCCGAGCACGGTGCGATCGAGGTAATTGATCATCGTGCCGACGGCCAGCAGGCCCAGGATGCGATAGCGCGCCTTCGAGCGGCGCATTGCGCCCTCGGCCGGCGCGGCTGCGGAAAGGTTCGGCGCGTCGCCGCGCCCCGTGGATACGGGTGGTGCCATGTCTTTCGTCTCCGGTATGTCGACGGGAAGTAACGCTTTAACGCTTAGTCCTGTCGAGCGCTGTCGTTGTTATTCGCCAGCGTTGGCCGCCAGCATTGATTGCAGATGCGCATACATGCGTTCCGCGTCGGGCTCGACACCCGTGAACAGCCGGAACGCATCCACTGCCTGGTACACCGCCATGCCGCCGCCGCTCAACGTGCGGCAGCCGCGCGCCTCGGCTGCTTCGAGCAGCGCCGTGCGGATCGGGAAATAGACGATGTCCGCCACCCACAGCCGCTCGTGCAGATACTCCGCAGGCAACGGCATGCCCGGCAGCTTCGCCATGCCGGTGGGCGTGGCGTGGATGAGGCCCGAGGCGTGCTGCAGCACGTCGCGCAGGTCGCCGCCAGCGCTCACGCGTGCGGCAGGAAAGCGCGCCTGCAATTCGCTGGCGAGCGACTCGGCGCGCGACGCGTCCACGTCGAACAGCGTGAGCGCTTTGGCGCCCATCTGCAGCGCCGCGTGCGCGACCGCCGCGCCTGCACCGCCCGCGCCCAGTTGCACCACCGCTTCGAGCGAGACATCGGGCAGGCCGCGCTGGAACGCGCGCGCGAAACCCGACCAGTCGGTGTTGTGGCCGATGCGCTTGCCGTCGCGGAACAACACCGTGTTCACGGCGCCGAGCGCGCGGGCGTCGTCGGAGAGTTCGTCGAGCAGTTCGATCACCGCCTGCTTGCACGGATACGTGATGTTCAGGCCGTCGAAGCCCATGCGCTCGGCGGCGAGCAACAACTCGGGGAGTGCTGCGGGCGTAAGCTTCAGCGCTTCGAGGTCGATACGACGGTATACATAGTTGAAGCCGAGTTCGCGGCCTTCCTGCTCCTGCATGGCGGGCGTGAGCGAGCCGCCGATGCCCGAGCCGATCAGACCGCAGAGAAACGATTGGGCGGTTGCGCGCGCGCCCAGCGCATTTTTTGCGTTGCTCATTTCGCCACCTTCTTTGCCAGCAGCGTGGCCATGCGCTCGAGCGCCAGCACATACCCCTGCGTGCCGCAGCCGACGATGATCGCCTCCGCAATGGGCGAAACGAAGGAATGGTGCCGGAACGCCTCGCGCTTGTGCACGTTCGAAATATGGACCTCGATCACGGGCTTGGCGATGGCGGAAAGCGCGTCGGCGATTGCCACGGACGTATGCGTGTAGGCGGCCGGATTGATGACGACGCCGTCCACGCGCGTACGTGCTTCATGAAGCCAGTCGATCAACTGATGCTCGGCGTTCGACTGGCGAAAATCGATCTCGAGCCCAAGACGCCCCGCCGCCTCGCGGCACAGGTTGGCAACGTCATCTAACGTTTCAGCACCGTAGATCGCGGGCTCCCGCGTTCCCAGCAGATTCAGGTTCGGTCCGTTCAGGACCAGCACCGAAGGCATTCCCATTGCATACACTCCAGAACAGCGTGACGACCGGCACGGCGCATGCTGAGGAACCGATGCATGCTTCACCGCATGGTCGCAAGTGTGCCGCGAAGCCGTCCACCGGTCACCTGGGGTTTGCCAGAATTTGTACTAACTAGTTAGTTTGGCGTATCCTTCGAACACTCCAGCGGCAAGTGCGTCTGCGGTGCGCCAGTTAGTTAAGCACCCGCCCCACGCCGCCGCGCCGGACCCTTGTTCAACATCGCAGTTGCAGTCAGCCCGATCGCCATGCCCATGTCCAAGCCGCTCCACACCCCCTCTCGCGCGCTGCGCCGCTCGATCGCCACGGTGTCGATCAGCGGCACGCTCGCCGAAAAGCTCGCCGCGATCCGCGCCGCGGGTTTCGACGCCGTCGAGATCTTTGAAAACGATCTGCTCTATTTCGAAGGCTCGCCCGCCGACGTGCGCCGCATGGCTGGCGATCTCGGCCTCGATATCGTGCTGTATCAGCCGTTCCGCGATTTCGAGGGCGTTGCGCCCGAGCGCCTCGCGCGCAACATCGAACGCGTGAAGCGCAAGTTCGACGTGATGCATCAATTGGGCACGGACCGTTTGCTGGTGTGCAGCAATGTCTCGCCGGAAACGATCTGCGACGACGTTCTCGCCGCCGAGCAGCTTGGCGCGCTCGCACAGGCAGCCGGGGAAGCGGGCGTCACGATCTGTTATGAAGCGCTTGCGTGGGGGCGCCATGTGCGCACCTATGGCCACGCGTGGCGGCTCGTCAACACCGTCAATCACGCGAACCTCACGCTCGCGCTGGACAGCTTCCACACGCTCTCGCTCGACGACACCCCCGACGGCATTGCCGCGATTCCGGGCGAGCGCATCGGCTTCGTGCAGATCGCCGATGCGCCGAGAATGCAGATGGACGTGCTCGAATGGAGCCGGCACTATCGTTGCTTCCCGGGCCAGGGCGATTTCGCGCTCGCGGATTTCACGGCGCAAGTGGTGAAAAGCGGCTACACGGGCCCGCTTTCGCTCGAAATCTTCAACGACGGCTTTCGCGGCGCGCCGCCCGCGGCCACGGCCGCAGACGGTCATCGCTCGCTGCTGCTGCTCGAATCGCTTACGCGCGAGACCCTGCAAACGGAGCATGTCGAAGCGAGAACGCTCTACCATCCGAGCGCCGCGCCCGCGAACGCGCAGTGGCAGTTCCTCGAATTCGCCGTGGACGACACGGCGCGCGCGCACGTGGCGAACTGGCTCGAAAAGCTGCATTTCCGCCGCGCGGGCCAGCATCGCTCGAAAGATGTGACGCTCTATCAGCATGGCTCGGCCGCCATCGTGCTCAATGCCGAGCCCGACTCGTTCGCCGGCGCGTTTTTCCAGCGCCATGGGCTCTCGCTGTGCGCCTCGGCGTTTCGCGTGGACGATGCGCGCCTCTCGCTCGAACGCGCCGCCGGCTTCGGCTACCAGCCGTTCTCAGGCCGCGTGGGTCCGAACGAGCGCGTGGTGCCCGCCGTCCAGGGTCCGGACGGCAGTCTTAACTATTTCGTTAACGAGGAGCCGGGTCAGCCCACGCTCTTCGAAGCCGATTTTGCACTCACGGATATCGACGGCCCCGTCGAAGTGGGACCGATCCTCGGCATCGATCACGTGAGCCTTTCGCTGCCGGCCGGCTCGTTCGATTCGTGGGTGCTGTTCCTGAAGTCGGCGTTCGGGCTCGAAGCCACGCCCGCCGTTCTGCTGCCCGATCCGTACGGGCTCGTGCGCAGCCGCGCGCTCATGAGCCGCGACCGCGGGCTGCGTGTGGTGCTCAACGCCTCGGTGGACCAGCACACGGCCGCGGCGGAAACCGTGCGCGCCTACCACGGCACGGGCCTGAATCACGTGGCGTTCAACACCGGCGACATCTTCCGCGCAGTGAAGGAGTTCGAGGAAGCCGGCGTGCCGCTGCTGCGCGTGCCCGCGAACTACTACGACGATCTCGACGCGCGCCACGCGCTCGATCCGGAGTTTCTCGACATGCTGCGCGAGCACAACCTGCTTTACGACCGCGACGAGCGCGGCGGCGAGTTCCTGCACGCCTACACGGAAACGCTCGACCAGCGCTTCTTCCTGGAGATCGTGGAGCGGCGCGGCGGCTACGACGGCTACGGCGCGCCCAATGCCGCCGTGCGCCTCGCCGCGCAGGCCCGGCAGCGCGCGCTTGCCGCAAAGGGGGCGAGCGAACCGCAAGATTGATTTAAACGCAGTCACCGCAGTCATCTTAGTCACTTCGCGCTGCAGTACGCACGCCGTATCGACATGAAAGTCGAGCGGCGTAGCAAAGACAACAATAAGCAGTCCCAACCTCACCGGAGACACACAACGATGAAGAAAGCAGGCCTTGGTCTTGGCACGTTCCTCGCCACCGGCGCAGCCCTCGTGGCCAGCCCCGCGTTCGCGCAAAGCAGCGTCACGCTCTACGGCGCCGTCGACGACGCCATCACCTACGTCAACAACCAGAACGGTCACTCGAACGTCTATCTGCGCCAGGGCAATCTGTATGCGTCGAAGTTCGGCTTGCAGGGCAAGGAGGATCTCGGCGGCGGCACGCTCGCGATCTTCGACCTGCAAAACGGCTTCGACCTGAACAGCGGCGCGCTTTCGTCGAGCGGCTTGATCTTCAATCGCCAGGCCTACGTGGGCCTGCAGAACCAGAACCTGGGCACGTTCACGGCCGGCCGCCAGTACACGCCGTACTACCAGTTCGTCGGCCCGCTCACGGGCAGCTCGTGGCTCACCGGCGCGACCGGCGCGCACCCGGGCGACATCGACGGTCTCGACACGACCGTGCGCATCAACAACTCAGCTACCTACACCTCGCCGATCTTCTACGGCGTGCAGGCAAGCGCCATGTACGCGCTCGGCGGCATTGCCGGCAGCACCGGCAAGGGTCAGACGTGGAGCGCCGCGCTGCGCTATTCGGCCGGCCCGGTGAGCCTCGCCGCGGCCATCCTGCGCATGGACAACGCGCAACTGACGAGCGGATTCGACAGCTCGTCCACCGGCAGCTTCGGCAAGTCCTCGCTGAACACGGGCTATGTGTCGGCGAGCGCGGTCCAGCACATTGCGGCAGCGGGCAACTACACGATCGGCAACCTGATCCTCGGCGCGTCGTATTCGAACGTTCAGTACATTGCGGGAGGCAAGTCGATCTTCCACGACACGGCCATCTTCAACACCTGGGCGGCGCTCGCCGTGTATCGCTTCACGCCGGCCTTCGACGTGGGCGGCGGCTTCGCCTACACGCTGGCTTCGCAGGCCAACGGCATCACGAGCGCGGCGCGCTACCAGCAGTACTCGCTCAAGGAGTCGTACCACCTCTCGAAGCGCACCACGCTCTACGCGCTGCAGGCCTACCAGCACGCGGGCGGCCAGACGCTCGGCGCGAACGGCGCGGGCAACATCGTCAACGCGAGCCCGGCCGTGGGCGACTCGCAGAACGCCACGCCCTCGTCCACGCGCTCGCAGTTCGTCGGCATGGCGGGTATCGCGCTGTTGTTCTGATCGACTGCCTGGGGCCGTCTGGACGGCCCCAGCTTCCGGTTGCCGCCTCTCGACGCGGCGGCACGGCGCTGAGTACACTCGCGGGTATCGCTTGAACAAACCCGCGCATATTCGCGAACTCACCGTGCCGCCCCCCGTTCCCGCCATCAGCCCACGCCTGCGCAGCAGGCTGCGCACGCTCGCCAAAACCCAGCCCAAGGCTGTCCAGCGCACCTACGACACGCTGCTCTCGCTCGAGGGCTATAGCGCGCTTTCTGCGGCGGCGCGCAAGGACATCTTCTCGTCGATCGCGTTTTCCGCCGGCCTGTGGTTCCAGTGCCTGCTCGATGGCACGCCGCCCACCGCCGAAGTCATGGACCAGACCGCGGCGTTCGCGCGCCGCCGCGTGCACCAGAACGTGCCGCTGCGCTCGCTGCTGCGCGCGTTTCGTCTGGGCGCGCGCGAACTCTGGCGCACCTGCACGGAGCTTGCCGAAGCGGACCCATCACTTGCACACGAGCTGCTGTTCGATATTTCGCCGTATCTGCTCGATTACTTCGACGCCATGGCCGAGCACATCGCCGAAGCGTATCTCGACGAGCAGCACCAGCAGGCGCGCTGGCGCGGATCGCTGCTGCAACAGCTCTACGACCTCGTCTTCCATGCCCCCGACGACGCCGCGCGCTTTCGCGAGACCGTCACGGCGCTCGGCCTCGACGCCACGCTGCCGCGTATTGCGCTCGCCGTCGACCTGGACTTGCGCGACCACGCGCCTTCCGTGCGCGAGGATGCGCTCGACCGTTTCGCGCTCAGCGCCGCGCGTCACTTCGAACTGAAGCCCGACGCGCTCGTGCGCGTGTGGCACCGCGAGCGGCTGGTGTTCTGGCTGCCGTGCGTGCGCGGTGATTCAATGACGCGCAACGATCAACGCGTGGCCGAACATGCGGCCGCGCTCACGCGTGCCGAGCCGCGCGTGCGCAGCATCGGTATTGGTCTCATGAACGAAGGGGCGCGCGGCTGGGCGGCATCGGTGGAAGAAGCGCTCAAGGCAGTGGACTTCGCGCCTCGCGGCGGCCGTGCGAATGAAGGCGATGACAATGGGAGTGCCGTGCGCGTGCACCGCTTCTCGTCGATCGCCATCGAGGAGAGCGTGCGCAGCAGCGCCAACGTGCTGCGCTATCTCGTCTCGCTCGCCGAGCAACTCGCGACGGAAGCGGACCTGCTCGCCACGCTCGAAGCGTGGTTCGCCAGCGGGCAGCGCCGGCGACAGACGGCCGAAACGTTAGGTGTGCATCCGAATACGCTCGACTACCGTCTCGAGCGCATCGAAACGCTGCTGGGCGCGAAGCTCGACGACGCGCAATGGATCGCAAGGCTGGATATCGCGCTCAAGCTGCGCGGCGCGACGCAGGGTTTGGAGCGCGATGGAAAGAAGACAGAGAAGAAGGGACGTTTGGGCGTGAAGAAGGCGAAGAGCGCGGCGCGCTAGATGACGCGGCGCGCTCTTCTCAGTATTACCCCGCGTCGCGCAACTCGCGCCGCAAAATCTTGCCCACCGTCGACTTCGGCAGCGCCTCCACAAAGCTCACCACGCGCGGCACCTTGTACGCCGCGAGTTGCGCCCGGCAATGCGCGATCACGGCTTCATCGCTCAACACCGCCTCACGCGCGAGCACCACGAACACTCGCACGGCCTCGCCGCTGCGTTCGTCGGCCACGCCCACGCACGCGCATTCGGCCACGCCAGGCAGCGCGGTCACGACCGCCTCGATTTCATTCGGGTACACGTTGAAGCCAGAAACGAGGATCATGTCCTTCGAACGATCGACAATGCGCAGGAAACCGCGCTCGTCGAAAACGCCCACGTCGCCCGTGCGGAAGTAGCCGTCGTCCGTGAACGCCGCGCGGGTGGCTTCGGGCTGGTTCCAGTAGCCCTGCATGACCTGCGGACCCTTTGCACAGATCTCGCCGGGCTCGCCCGGCGCGGCCTCCACGCCGTCGTTCATCAGCTTGACGTCGGTGGAGGGTACCGGCAGCCCC
Source organism: Paraburkholderia sp. JHI869 (assembly GCF_038900775.1). Classification (NCBI taxonomy): domain Bacteria; kingdom Pseudomonadati; phylum Pseudomonadota; class Betaproteobacteria; order Burkholderiales; family Burkholderiaceae; genus Paraburkholderia; species Paraburkholderia sp. JHI869. The sequence goes on along the minus strand of NZ_JAYMSC010000015.1, from coordinate 14,495 downwards.
GTCGTGCCCGTGAAGCGGTCGACGCTCCCGGGATTGAACGACAGCACCGGGCTCGTTTCCGAAAGTCCATAGCCTTCGCGGATGAACCCGCCCGTAATGGCCTGCCAGCGCTCGGACACCGTGGGAATGATCGCCGCGCCGCCGCCGCCCGCGAGCCGCAGCCGCGAAAAATCGACTTCGCCGATACGCGGATGCGAAACGAGCCCCGCGTAGAGCGTATTCACGCCCATGAAACTCGTGGGACGCGCAGCCTTGAACACGTCGATCACGCCGCTGAGATCGCGCGCGTTCGCGACGAGCCAGTTCTCTGCGCCAATCGAGAAATAGGTGATGAGATTCACCGTCAGCGCGAAGATGTGATAAAGCGGCAGCGCCGTCACGACGACTTCTTCACCTGGGTTCATGAAGCCCGGCATGAAGGTCTTGAACTGCTCGACATTGGCGACGAGGTTGCGATGCGTGAGCAGCGCGCCCTTGGAAAGCCCGGTCGTGCCACCCGTGTATTGCAGGAAGAGCGCGTCGTCGCCGCACAACGTGGGGGCTTCGAACGGCAAGCCGGCGCCTTGCGCGAGCGCCGCCGCAAACGAGCCGGGCTGCAGCGCCTGGGGTTCGCTCGCGCAATCGCTCGCGGCAACGCTCAACACGGTCTTGACGGCCGTATTCGCCTTGATCGCGTCGAAAGTGGGCAGTACGCCCTCGAACACCACGAGCGTTTGCGCGCCGGAATCCACGAGCTGATGCTGAAGCTCACGCGGCGTATAAAGCGGATTCACGTTCACCTGCACCGCCCCGGCCCGCACGATACCGATCAGCGCGATGGGAAACGCGAGCAGGTTCGGCAACATGACGGCGACGCGGTCGCCCTTCTTCACGCCTGCGTGCTGCAAATACGCCGCGAAATTGCGCGAGAGACGATCGACGTCGGCGTAGCTCAGCGATGCGTCGCCCGCACGCAATGCCGGCCGGTGCGCATGCTCGCGCATCGCTGCGTCGAACATATGTGCGAGCGACGGATGCAGATCGGGATTGATGGTAGCGGGGATCTCGCCATAGCTGGCGAGCCAGGGGGCTTTCGACACGTTCGTCTCCGTGAAATCATTTCGCGGCTTGTATGCGAGGCGCCGCGTTTCATCTCCATGCTACGGATTTGTCCACGCCTGGAGAACTGGGAAAGCGGATAACGTGATTGTGAGAAGTCACAAAAGCGGTCACAAAAGCGGTCACGAAAGCGATCACAAAAGCACTCACAAAGCGCAAACACACGCAGGCCAGTGCGGCATCACGTCCGTGTCTGATCTTTGTCAATTGTGCGACACTGCGACGTCTCGTCCGTATCGCCTTGCTGGCGTGCTGACGCGGCATCGTGCCGCGCACGTTTGCTAACCCGCATACGCTGCGTCGAGGCGCTTCCCGAAGCGAATAAAACAGAGCATCGCTTTCATGCCGGACATACCATTGTCCCCCTACCGCGCGCCGAGCGCTCGCCGCCGCGGCATTGGCATCGCCCTTTTTCTCGCCTTCATCGCGGCCGGGGCGATCTATGTAATCGATCATCTCGTCGTTGATTTGCGCGCCGTGCGCGAAAGCTCGGCGCTGCCCTTCATCCTGCTCGGGCTTGCGCTGCTCATCGCGCTCGGCTTCGAGTTCGTGAACGGCTTTCACGACACCGCCAACGCTGTCGCCACCGTCATCTACACGAACTCACTCGATCCGCATCTCGCCGTGGCCTGGTCGGGCGCGTGGAATTTCATCGGCGTGCTCGTCTCCAGCGGCGCGGTCGCGTTCGGCATCCTGCAACTGCTGCCGGTGGAACTCATCCTCCAGGTGGGCAGCGGTGCCGGCTTCGCCATGGTGTTCGCACTCCTGATCGCGGCTATCGTCTGGAATCTCGGCACCTGGTATTTCGGCTTGCCTTCATCCAGCTCGCATACGCTCGTGGGCTCGATCATCGGCGTGGGCATCATGAACCAGTTCATCAGCGGGCCTTCGGGCACGAGCGGCGTGGACTGGGACCAGGCGCTCGGTGTAGGCAAGGCGCTGCTGTTTTCGCCCGTGGTCGGCTTCGTCATGGCCGCGCTGCTGCTTCTCGTGCTCAAGCTGCTCGTGCGCGTGCCTGCGCTCTACGCCGAGCCCAAACCCAACCAGGCGCCGCCGCTCTGGATCCGCACGCTGCTCATCCTCACCTGCACCGGTGTGTCGTTCGCCCACGGCTCGAACGACGGCCAGAAGGGCATGGGTCTCATCATGCTGATCCTGATCGGCGTCGTGCCTACCGCCTATGCGCTCAACAAGGCCGTCACGCCCGAGGAAACTACGGCGTTTGTGGTGGTGGCGCGCGAGGCATCCGCAACACTTGGCCGATACGCGAACGGCGCGCCGCCCGACAACGCGCGCGCCGAGGTCGAGGCATTCGTGCGCACACGCAAGCTCACGCCCGCCACCCTGCCCGCGCTGCGCCAGCTTACCGACACCATCGGCGACCAGGTGGCCCTCTCCGGCTCGATGGCGAAGGTGCCCGATGCAATCGTCGACAACGTACGCAACAACATGTATGTGGCGAGCGAAGCGATCCGGCTGATGCAGAAGGCAAAGGCGCCCGAGATGTCGCCCGCGGACGCCAAGGTGCTCGACACCTTCCGCAAGCAGATGGACCACTCGACCAAGTTCATACCAACGTGGGTGAAGGTGGCCGTGGCGGTGGCGCTCGGTCTCGGCACGATGGTGGGCTGGAAGCGCATTGTCGTGACGGTGGGCGAAAAGATCGGCAAGCAGCATCTCACCTACGGTCAGGGGGCTTCGGCCGAGGCGGTCGCCATGGTCACCATCGGCATGGCCGATGTCTACGGCTTGCCGGTGTCGACGACACACGTGCTCGCCTCGGGCGTGGCCGGCACGATGGCCGCGAACGGCTCGGGCCTGCAGTGGGGCACCGTGCGCAACCTCGTGCTCGCGTGGGTGCTCACGCTGCCCGCTTCGATAGCGCTCGCCGCGGGTCTTTACTGGATGTTCAGGCAGTTTTTTTGACATCGGCTTCACGCAGCATCTCGCGCAAACGGAACTTCTGCACCTTGCCTGCGGGCGTAGTCGGCATGGCGTCGAGCAGCAATAGCCGTTCGGGCAAATACTGCACGGCGACCTTGTGCGACTTGAGGAAGCCGACGAGCGAGGGCAGATCGACAGCCACGCCAGGCCTGGCCACCACCACGGCGCACGCGCGCTCGCCCAGCCGCTCGTCCGCATAGGCGACGATCGCCACCTGCGCAACCGCGGGATGACGGTAAAGCAACGACTCGATCTCGACCACGGGAATGTTCTCGCCGCCGCGAATGATCACGTCCTTGCTGCGGCCGCTGATGCGGATATAGCCGCGCTCGTCGACGATCGCGAGGTCTCCGGTGTCGAACCAGCCTTCGGCGTCCGTAGCGTTGAGGTGCGCACGTTTCAGATAACCACCAAAACCCGAGCACGCGCGCACGAAAAGCCGGCCCGCGACGTTCGCCGGCAGTGCGCCGTCGTTCTCGTCCACCACCTTCACTTCCACGCCCGGCAGCGGCGCGCCGTCGGTCGTAAACGAGCGCTCGTCATCGTCATCCAGACGCGTGAGCGTCACCGCGCCCATCTCCGTCATGCCCCACGCGGAGACGATCTTCGCCCCCAGCGTCATGCGAGCCCGTTCGACCAGTGCGCCGGGAATCGGCGCGCCCGCGCACAAGAAAGTGCGCAGTGTCGGAACACGGGCTTGCGCCTCGGTGGCCGCGTTGGCGAGATCGCCCAGGAACGCCGTGGACGCCATCGTGAACGTCGCACGCTCCTGGGCGATCAGCGCGAGCGCTGCTTTGGGTTGCCATACGTCCTGCAAGACGGCGCTCGCGCGCAGCGCGATCGGCATCATGAGGCCATACATGAAGCCGGTTTGATGCGCCATGGGCGAAGCCATCAGCACGACGTCGTCGCGCCCGAGACGCATGGCCTGCGCATAAGGAAGGATGTTCGACAGCAGCGTGTTCGCCGTGTGCATCACGCCCTTGGGCTCGCCCGTCGTGCCAGAGGTATAGAGCAGTTGCGTCACGTCGTCGGGGCCGGGGCGATTGCGCGTGAGGATCGCTTCGGCGTCGCTCGCTTCTTCCCAGCGCGGCTCGCTCAGAAGCGCCTCGAAGCTGTGCCGCGCCGGCTTGCCCTCTTCGGTTGCGCCCACAACCACCACGTGCCGCAATGCGGGTAGTTCAGGCTGCAGCGCGCGCAGCATCGCTTCGTGGTCGAAGCCTCGATAGCGCTGCGGCACGATCATCACCTGGCTGGCGCTATGGTTGAGCATGAACGACAGCTCGCGCTCGCGAAAGATCGGCATGAGCGGATTGAGCACCGCGCCGATGCGCGAGCACGCGAGATAGAGCAGCGTGAACTGCCAGCAGTTGGGCAACTGCATCGACACCACGTCGCCTTTCGTGACACCGAGTCGCACGAGCCCCACGGCAATGCGGTCCGCCATGCGCGCCATTTGCGCGTAGGTGAAGCGCGTGGTTTCGCCCTCTTCGATTCGCACCGCAGTAAGCGCGATTTTCGCCGGACATTCGGCAACGCACGCGTCCAGTTCGTCATTGATGGTGCGCCCGAGCCACCAGCGCAGTGCCTCCTCCCGCGCGCGGCGCGGCCCGATCAATACCGCGTCGAACTCCATGTGCAGCCTCCCGTGGCGTTGAAGGAAACGTCGCAGGCGGCGCGCATCATGCCGGCACCGCGTCGCGGCCCGCATTCGAGCGCGCGATGATGGTCTTCATGATCTGGGCCGTGCCGTCGCCGATCTGGAAGCCCAGCACGTCGCGCAGGCGCTGTTCGAGCGGCCCGCGATCGTAACCGCCGTGCCCGAACGAAAGCAGGCATTGGTGCACCACGTCGTAGGCGAGCTTCGGCCCCCACCACTTGCACATGGCGGCCTCGGCCGTATGCGGCAGGCCGCGGTCTTTGAGCCATAGCGTCTGCAGGCACAGCAGGCGCGCCGCCTCCACCTGGGTTGCGTATTCGGCGAGCGGATGCGAGACGCCCTGGAACGCCGAAAGCGGCTTGCCGAAGGCTTCGCGCTGCGCGACGTACTCCCAGGTTTCCTCGAGGCTCACGTTCGCCACGGCGAGCACCTGCAGGCCGATCAATGCACGCGAAAAGTCGAACCCCTGCATCACCTGAACAAAGCCCTTGCCCTCGTCGCCGAGCAGGTGGTCCGCCGGCACACGCACGTTCTCGAAGAAAATCGAACCGCGCCCAATCGCGCGCTGTCCGTGGCAGTCGAAGCAGTTGCGCGTGACGCCTGGCAAATCCATCGGCACGAGAATGGCCGAAACGCCGCGCGCGCCGTCTTCCACGCTGCCGGTGCGCGCGAACACCACCGCGGCGTCGGCCTGATCGGCGGCTGAAATCGAAGTCTTCTCGCCATTGAGGACGTAGTGGTCGCCCACGCGCTCCATTTTCAGGCGCAGGTTCGCGGCGTCCGAGCCGCCACGCGGCTCCGTGAGCGCAATGGCGAGCAGCGCGCGGCCCTGCGTGAGGCGTTCCAGCCAAGGCCGCGCGATCTCGGGCGCCGCGTGCTTTGCGAGAATCTGGCCGTTGAGCGAGGCAAGCAGGTTGATGTACGAGAGGCTCAGGTCGGCCCGCGCAATCTCCTCGTGGATCACGCCAGCGGCGAGGCACCCCAGGCCCTGGCCGCCATACTGCTCCGGCAATTCCGGCGCGATGAAGCCCATCTCGCCCATTTCTCGCATGAGGCCGCGATCGAGCACACGCGTGGTGTCGCGTTCGATGAAGCCAGGCGCGACGCGTCCCTGCGCGAAGCGCCGCGCGTGCTCGCCGAGCGCGGTAAGGTCTTCGTCGATATACGGATTCATGGCGTCTCCTTAAAGCATCGTTGATTGATTCGCTATCCTGATCGTTATGGAGATGCCTTTATTTGACGTACTTGCGGAACTCCGGCTTGCGCTTTTCCTGGAACGCGCGCACGCCCTCGCGCGATTCTTCCGTGTCGTAGTAGAGCTTGAGCGCGTACATGCCCATGCCGGCTATGCCCGCTTGATGCGCGGTGTCCATATTGAACGAGCGCTTGGCGATCGCAATGGCCGTGGGGCTCTTTTCCATGATCTCGTCGCACCACTTCTGCACTTCCGCGTCGAGTTGATCGTGCGGCACGACGGCGTTCACGAGGCCCATCGCCAGCGCTTCGGCGGCCGGATAGCGTCGGCAGAGATACCAGATTTCGCGCGCCTTTTTCTCGCCCACCACGCGTGCGAGAAACGCCGTGCCGTAACCCGGATCGACCGAGCCGACCTTCGGGCCCGCCTGCGCGAACACGGCCTTCTCCGAAGCGATCGTGAAATCGCAGATCGTGCACAGCACGTTGCCGCCGCCCACCGCATAGCCCTGCACGCGTGCGATCACGGGCTTGGGCACGTCACGAATCGCGCTGTGCAGTTCTTCCATCGGCAGGCCGATCGTGCCGCGCCCGTCGTACTGCCCCGCGTGCGCGGACTGGTCGCCGCCCGTGCAGAACGCCTTGTCGCCCGCCCCTGCCAGCACGATCACTCCGATCTCGCGGTCATAGCCCGCCTTGTTGATCGCGTGAATCAGTTCGTCGCAGGTGCGGCCGCGAAACGCGTTCATCTTGTCGGGCCGGTTGATGGTGATCCATGCCGCGCCGTTGCGCACTTCGTAGAGAATGTCTTCGTAGTTCATGATCGATGTCTTCGCTGTTTCGTAGTCGATGGAGAGCCCACCTGCCCGCGTTAACCCGCCATGGTCAGGCCGCCCGATACGCTCAGCACCTGTCCCGTGATGTAGTTCGCGTCGTCGCTCGCGAAGAACACGATCGCGCCTGGCAGGTCGTCGGGCTGGCCGATGCGGCCAAGCGGAATGGAGCGCTGGAACGCTTCGAGCAGCTTGTCGGGGTTGCCCGCGCCCTCCTTGTATTCGGCGAAGAGCGCGGTGTCGGTCGGCCCTGGGCACACCACGTTCACAGTGATGCCGTGGCGCGCATGCTCGCGCGCGATGGTTTTCGAAAACGCCACGAGCCCGCCCTTGCACGCCGCATAGACCGCTTCGCCCGACGAGCCCACACGCGCGGCGTCCGAGGCGATGTTGACGATGCGTCCGCGCTTGCGCTCGACCATGCCAGGCAGCACCGCGTGATGCATGTGCAGCGCGCCCGTGAGATTGATGGCGATGAGCTTTTCCCACTGCGCCGGCTCGGTCTTCGTGAACGGACGGAAAACGTCCCAGCCCGCGTTATTGACGAGCACATCGACGGGACCCAATTGGGCTTGCACTTGCTGGAGCGCTGTTTCCACCTCCGCGCGGTTCGTGATGTCGCATCGCAACGCCAGCGCCTGGCCGCCCTTCTCGTGAATCTCTTCGGCCACCTTCAGCGCTGCTTCGAGCGACAGATCCAGCACCGCCACGCGTGCGCCCTCGGCCGCGAAGCGCCGGCAGGTCGCCCCGCCGATGCCGCCGCCGCCGCCCGTCACCACGACCGTCTTGCCTTCGAGTTTTCCCACCGCGACCCTCCATTCGGTTGAGCAGTACCATAGACGCCTTCGACGCCAGTCCTCACATCGAATTACGTCAATATATTGACGTATACTAGGTAACGCCCAGATCGATGACAAGCGCGGAATCACCAGGAGAAACCCTTGCCAAAGACACCACAAAATCAAGATTCAAGCCGCTTCGATCTTGCCAATCGGCTGTTCTTCCGGCTGTATCAATGCGCAAACATGTTGCATAAAACCGGCACGCGCGCCGTGGAAGCCGAGGGATTGACCACGCAGCAATGGGCCGTGCTCGGCGCGCTCTCGCGCCCCGAAGCGCAGCCGGGCATGAGCGTGGGCGATCTCGCGCGATATCTGATGGTGAGCCGCCAGAATCTCTCAGGCCTGATCAGTCGGATGGAACGCGACGGCCACGTGAGCACCGAGGCAGATGCGCGCGACCGCCGCTCGCGCCTCGTCTGCATGACCGGGCCGGGGCGCAAGCTGTGGGTTGCGCAGGCCACGCCGAAAATCGAGGCGTACTACGAAGAAGTGCTAAGCAATTTCTCGTCGGACGACATGACGCACACGCTGCACTATCTTCTGAAGCTGCTCGACAACATGAAGCGCGTGGACGACCGAGAGCGTGTGACGGACGACGATGCGTGAGCGTGCTCCGCTACAATCAATCCATCGCAACGCACAGTGAGAGAACCCCATGAAAATGGATGCATTCCGCTTCGGCACCACCGACTGGTCCAGCGTCGAGCCCACGCAGCACAAAGGGGAAACGGGCATGGCCACGTGGCGCACGCGCTTTTTCGGCGACGAGGCGAACCCGATCCGCGTGCGCATGGTCGACTACTCGCCCGGCTACCTCGCGGACCACTGGTGCAAGAAGGGGCACATTCTGTTCTGCCTCGAAGGCGAACTCGAAACCACGCTCGACGACGGGCGCAAGTTCATGCTCACGCCCGGCATGAGCTATCAGGTGGGTGACAACGCCGAAGCGCACCAGTCGTACACGCGCACGGGCACGAAGCTTTTCGTCGTCGATTGAAGGCGGCCGGCGTGGCCGCTTCAGCGCGGCGCGCCGAGATCGGCATCGAGCCGCTTGCGCAAGTCGCGCACCACCCGCGCGGCAGGCACGAGCCACCACGTGGGAGCCGCCACGGAGAAGTCGTACGCGAGCGCCGTCTGCGCGGCGCCAGTCGTGTGCGCCCGGCAGCGGAACGCCACCATGTGGCGTCGTGTGCCCGTTTGCGAGCCAGGCGAGAAGCGCATGACCGCGCGCAGCGCGAATTGCGTATCGTCGGGCGCGGCCTCGTACGAATCGATACTCCACTCCGCTCCGTAGTGCGCCTCATGACGCAATGCGGCGCTCACGCGCAGGCGCGTTTCATCGGTGGGCAAGGCCACGGGATGCTCGCGCCCGGCACGCCCGGCGCGGTATAGCGTGCGCTGCGACCAGCCCCAGCCGAACGTGAGCACCACGCCGCCGGCCACGAGCGCCCATTGCAGAATATGCGTGAGCCAGCGCCCAACCTCGAAGCGCGCAATGGGCGCGAGCAGCAAGCCGGCGATCCAGTGCGCGACCACGAAGATCACGACGCACGCGAACACGCTCGCGGAGAGCGTCAGCAGCCAGCCGCGCGAAGGGTCGTCGAGTTTCGCAAACAGGAAATCGCGCACGCCGCCTGAACGCGCGTGCACGTCGACGGCTTGAGGCTCGGCTCCGGCGTCCGGGACGCCTGGCTGCCCGGCATCCGCTTCGTCGCGCAACCCCGCGAGTTCGCCGTGCAGCGTGTCGCGCTCGGTCCGCATGCGCTGGACCTCGTCGAGGGTGCGCGTGCGCTCGGCGCGCAGCCCGTCCAGCTCGGCGCGCACGCGTTCGCGCTGCGCCAGCAGCGACTGCATCTGCGCGTGCAACTCCTCGGCCTGCGCGACGCTCAGCGCGGAGCGGCTCACCGGCGGCGCATGGTGCACGGACCAGTACGCTTCGAGCAGTTCGCGGGCCTCCTTCACGCGCTTGAACTGGTCGTCGGCCCAGCGCATCGAGGCGGCCGTGGGGTGCCGCCATTTGTCGGGATGCAGGATCTGCGCGAGATGGCGATAGTGATGCTTGATCTCCGCCTCGCTCGCCCCCGGCTCCAGATCGAGCCGGTAGTAGAGGCGGTCGTAGTCCACGGGTCGGTGATCGCGGCCTGGCATGACCTGTATGTATTCGTCAGTGGATGGGTTCGCAGACGCCGCAACGCCTGCCTACTCAAGTTAGCGCAATGCGCGCAGTCCGGCAAGGAAAGCGCCGCTGCCCGCGCCCGCACGGTTTCAGTGCGGCCGGCCCGCGAGCAGGCGGCTCAGCGTCGCGAACGCGGTGGCCGGCAGTTCGTGCAGCTTGCGCACGACCACGGCGTTCGGGTAGAACGCCTCGACCGCGTCGTCCAGGATGCCGATGCCAACCAGCTCGATGCCCTGCTGCTTGACCGCCTGCACGCGCGCGAGCAGGTCGGTACGCAACACGGCCGCATCGCCGTCGCTCGTCGAAGGATAGCCGTCCGAGAGCACGAACAGCAGCCGCCGGCGCGCCTTACGCTGCGCGAGCCGCGCCGCCGCCCACGCGAGCGCTTCGCCATCGGGGTTCTCGTGCCCGCACTCGATGGCCGCGAGTCCGCTCAGCTCGCGTGAGTCGAAACGCTTGAACACGCGTAGATCGAGGCGCTCAACGAAGCGGTTATAGGCCCGCAGATCGGCGCCCGCCGCGCGCTCGCGCTCATAAAGCGCGCGCATTTCCGGCGCTTCGATCGAGCTGTAGCCGAGCACTTCCGAATCGAAGGCGAGCTGCGTAAGCGCATCGGCGAGCGCCGCCGCGCACAGGCGCGCGAGTTCGATCTTGCGGCCCGCCATCGAGCCGCTCAGGTCGAGCAGCAGCGTGACGACCGTGTCGCGCCCGCTCGCATGATGCGCCACGCGAAACGGCGTGCGGTAGCCGCGCGAGGCGGCCAGACGCGCGAGCGCCGCGCGGTCGATCTCGCCGCGCTCCTGCTCGCGCTTCCAGTGCGTGAGTTCGTCGGCCTTGAGCACGCGCTCGAGCTGGGCCTTGAGCGCGCCGGTCTCCGCTCGCGCCAAAGCGCGCAGCTTGCGCCAGGCGGTGGCGTCGCCGCGGCCCGTGAGGTCGGTGACGACATCGAATGCCGTCGTCAGCGGAATCGACAGGCGCGGCCGCATGGCGGCAGCGCTCCCATGCGCGACCAAGGCGGCGTGCGGCGCATCCGCTTCGGAAAGCGATGTGCCAGCGGCGGAGTCGGACTCCATGCTCGCGCGTGCGAAAGCGCCCTCGTCACCCTTGCGGGCGTCTTCGGGCTGCGCCGCGCCGCCCGGCGGTTCGACCTCGTCTTGCGCGCCGAATTCGTCCATCGCCTGCGCGAGCCGCGCCGCTTCGTCGTCGAGCCCTTCGGACGGCCCCGCCGTCTGCATCATGTTGTTCGCGCCGCGCGATGCGAGCGAGCGCACGCCCGCCACGATCGCCGCGGCGGCGCTCAGGCTGGCGCGCGTCGACTGGCTCGCGCGGGCCGCAGCGAGCGGGCCGTCGATTGCGCGCAGCGCGGCGGCAAGCGCCGCGGCGTCGCGCTCGAGCACGCCCGGCGCTTCGTCCCACAGCGTGCGTTCGATCGCCCATGCAAGGCGCTCGCGCCACGCCAGCTCCGGCCAGCGTCGCGCAACTGCGTCGCCGCGCTGCGCGCGCCAGCTTTGCATATAGTGTTGCGCGCCAGGGAAGGTCCGCGCGAGCTGCGCGAACACGCGGCGGTCCTCGATCGCCTGCGCAATGCGCCCCGTCACACCGGCTTGCGGCGTGTCGAGACGCGCGGCTTCGCTGTAGCGATGGCGCGCCGCCAGCAAGTCGAGCGTGCCAATGAGCGCCGCTTCACTCGCGGCCTCACGCGCGAGGCGCGCGGGCAGTACGAAGCGCTCGCCCTCCACGCGCGGCTCGCCCGCGCCGAACGTCACGCTCACGCCTGTATCGCCGGCCAGCACGCGCGCGAGGCGGCCGAGTGCGCCCTCGGGATCGGCGCTCGCCGTCAATCCTTCTGTCGCGTCCTGCAAGCTGGGCACAGTCGCCTCCGCACTCACGCGTCGAAGATCACGTGATGACGAATGATGCTGCGAATGAGTGCAGCATCGTCCGCGCTCACCTTCGCGTAGATCGCCGGCCCCGCTGCGCGCTCGACATCGCCCGTGCGCAGCATGAGTTCGGCCCAGTCGATCAGGCGTCGCGTAGAAAACGCGCTCGCGAGGTCCTCGCGAGCGAACGCCGCGCGGCAGTCGGCGGCGATGGCGGCGAGCGTATGCGCGAGCGCCGGCGTGAGCACCGGCAGCGTGCGCAGCAATACTTCGGCCTCCTCTTCAAGCGAGAGATAGTCGAACAGGTAGACGCGCCAGCGGTCGAGAAACGCTTCGTTGAGCAGGTTCGCGCCCTGGTACAGATGGCGATACGCGCTCATCGCGCCCGCCGCATTCGCCGTGGCGAAGAGACGGAACGACGGATGCGGCTCGACGATCTCGTTGCCGCGCTCCTTGAGCAGGAGGCGGCCGTTCGGTTCCAGCACGGCGGTAAGCACCGCAAGAATGGACGGTTCGGCAAAATCGAGTTCGTCGATGATGAGCCAGTAGCCCTCGCGCATCGCCACGGGCAGCACGCCGTCCACCCAGATCGTCTCGCCGCCCTTCACCGTCCAGAAGCCCACGAAGTCGCCAATGGTGGTCTGGCCGTTCATGTTGGCGCGCAACACGCCATAGTCCGCGCGCGCGGCCACCTGTTCGATGAAGCTCGTCTTGCCCGAACCCGTATGACCGATCAGCATGACGCGGCGATTTTCTACGATGTCCTGAACGATATCGTCGCCGCGTGCGGTGAAGAGGTAGGCGGCGTTCACGCGCGGCACCAGTGCGTTTGGCTCGCCACGCGGCAGATCGGCGTGGCCAATGCGTACAGTGGGCGTTCTGCTTTGCGGCCTGGCTCGCGCCGCTTTGGCCTCTCGCACTGCTGCGGCGGCTTGCTGCAAGGCTGCGGAAAACGTGCTGCCCGCCTGTGGCGCGCGCACTTCATCGGCGTGCTGCGCTTCGGAAACGAAGCCCTCGCGACGCCATTTGAGCAACTTTGCTTCGAGATTGTCGAGATCGATCTCGGTGTCGATGTCGACTTCGGCGGCCTCTCCGTACTCGCCCTGGCCGTGCTCGATGCGGTACATGTGCACGCGCCCGGAAGGCGAGACGCGCCACCATTCGCGGGCCCGGCCGTCGCCGCGCGTGTAGAGGCCCAGCGGGCCCAGCGGGTCTTCGTCTTGCAGTGCGGGATCGGATGCGTTCATGGGCGGGAATGCGGGGCGCTGGCGCGCGGTCCGGTGAATCGTCTCATATTACCTGTGCAAATGCGCACAAGCGGCAATGCGCGAAAGCGTGACATCGACGATCGCATTCGCGCCATGACCGTGCTTCCAGCCCGCGTCCAACCGTGCTAGCGTGACGATCGCCCGACTAGGCACGCATGCCCCACCTGTCACCTGGAGACCCCCCAATGGCCCAAGCCGCGCCCCCCGAACTCGACGACGAGCCGGGGCGCGGCCGATCGCTTGCGCGCCACTACCCACGCGGCCTCCAGATCGAGCCGCACACGCATACCTGGGCGCAGGTGCTCTACGCCGTGTCCGGCGTGATGTGGGTCGAGGTGGAACGCGAAGCGCTCGTCGTGCCGCCGCAGCGCGCCGTGTGGCTGCCGCCCGGCACGCAGCACGCCATTCACATGCTGAGCGCCGTCGAGATGCGCAATCTCTATCTGCACGAGCGCGACAGCCGGCATCTGAGCGAACGCTGCGAAGTCTTCGAGATCAACGGCCTGCTGCGCGAGCTCATCACGAGCCTCGCGCAACGCGCGCGCGACGACGACGACGCCTGGCTCGACGCGGCCTATCGCCTCGCGACGATCGAACTTGCGCACGCGCCGCGCTCCACGATGCGCATTCCGCTGCCCGACGCCTCCGACCGCCGCCTCGGCACGCTGTGCCGCGCAGTGATCGACAACCCGTCGGCCGATATCGGCTTCGAACAGCACGCGGCACAGGTGGGCGCCAGCGTGCGCACGCTCTCGCGGCTCTTCACACGCGAGCTAGGCATGGGGTTTGCTGAGTGGCGCCGCCAGGTGCAGCTCGCACTCGCGGTGTCGCGGCTTGCGGAAGGCGAGCCTGTGAGCGCCGTGGCGCGCATGCTGGGCTATCTGCCCAGCAGCTTCAGCGACATGTTCCGCCGCGAACTGGGCGTGGCGCCCAGCGAGTTCCGGCCCGCCGGGACGCTCGGCGGCACATCGGGTCGCGCAGAGGAAGGCACGGCACAGTGACGCGCGTGCAGAAGCCTGGCGCGGCTCAATGCGGCGGCAGATCGCCCACTAGCGGAAACATGTCGGGCGTATAGCCCATATTGAAGTAACCAGCCCGTGCGTACGTGGCAATTCGTTCGAGGTGCTCGGTTTCGCGCGACGGGTCGCGCAGTTCAGGCTCGTCGGCGTGCGGCATAGGCGCGCGGTTCGCTCGGCCGCGCCGCGAAAACCACGCCGGCATCGACAACTTCGACATTGCGGACTCCTTGCTAGGCGTTGACCCCTTCCAATCTAGTCAGTCGGAGGCGCGCACGCAAACAAGCATTTCTACGATGCATTGCACACCGCGCCGGCACCCACGGATCGCGCGATCCGCGCGCTGTAATTCCCCGAAAACCTTACAAATAACTAACGTTTCGAAATTGGCGCACGAGTTGGTTAGACTGCGAGTCTCGGCCTTCGCTGTACAGCAAGGCCGGGCTTCGACGGCATAACAATCATGAGAATGCGTATGCAGCAACTCGACTGTCACCGGCAGCAAATCGCGGCGGCCAAGCCGTTGAGCGCGCCGACATGGTTTCTCCGCACCGCCTCGCGCGGTGGTCCGACCTCCTGGAGGC